>CAXUIG010000123.1:0-17883 GCA_964250845.1 uncultured bacterium
AGAGGGGGAGATGGGGAGATGGGGAGATTAATTCTTCTTTCCCCCCTCACCCAAAGATTGTGTGATACCAAACCCCAAGAGCTTGAAGTAGGCTGTATCTGAAAGGGTTCGGTAGCTGTAAATGACCACCGGGTACATCCTGATTGCGGCAATTTTGATTTTGGGGGGCGTGATCGCGACGGTGGGCGATCGCATTGGCACTCGGGTTGGAAAGGCGCGACTGAGACTGTTCCAGCTTCGCCCTCGCAAAACTGCAGTTTTAGTCACATTCTTGACAGGCAGCCTCATTTCCACCTCCACGCTGACAATTTTAATTGTCGCTGACAAAAGATTGCGGACTGGAGTCTTTGAACTGGAAAAGATTCAAAGAGATCTCAGGCACAGGCGTCAGGATCTAGCAACCACCCGTCAGCAGTTAGAAACCACGACTACCCAGAAAAGTCAGGTAGAGAGGGAGCTAGCCCAAGCCAGAGCCGAACAAAAAGCCGAACAAATAGAGGCGCAAAAACGGCAAGCAGAGGCTCAGAAACACTTGGCAGCTACTAATGAGTCATTGCTTGCCGCGATCGCCAAACAATCCCAAACCCAAGCCCAGCTTCGTCAGGTTTCAACCCAGTTTCAGCAAGCCCAAGCTCTACTCAGAACGGTTTCCCAGCAGGCAAGGGCGTTGAGTTCCGAAATTCAAAAACTTCAAGCCGAACGCCAGCAACTGATCCAGCAACGCAACTCTGTCAAAGCTCGGATTGCCCAGCGCGATCAAGATATCGCCAAACTGGATGAAAAAATTGCTCAGCGCGATCGCGACATTGCCCAGCGAGACCAGGTGATTGCTCAACGGGAAAATCGTCTCAAAGAACTGGAAACCCAACAAGACTACCTGGGACAGGAAGTGGCAAGGCTGGAAAAGTACTACCAATCCTATCAGATCCTGCGTCAGGGGAACGTTGCCCTCCGTCGGGGTCAAATCCTCTCTGCTGCTGTGATGCGGATTGTCGGATTCGACTCTGCTCGCCAAGTCGTTAAGGAACTCCTGCGGGAAGCGAACCGGACAGCGATCGAATTCACTCAGCCCGGTACAACCCAGGTGAATCGACAGGTGGTTGAAATTCCACCAGCGCAGCTTGATCAACTGCTCAAGCAGATTAATGACGGTCGAGACTACGTTGTGCAAATTATCTCAGATGGCAACTACCTTCTGGGAGAAAAGCGCGTACAAGTGTTGGCGAAGGCGACTCGAAATCAAATCGTCTTCCGGGCAGGTGATATAGTAGCGGCGACTTCTGTCAACCCAGCGAGCATGACAGCTGAGGAAATCAAACAACGGCTTAACTTGCTGCTATTAGCTTACAAGTTTCGCGCCCGTAGCGCCGGGATTGTGGGAGATAAAATCCAGATCGGAGACGATTCGTTCAAAACCCTGATTACCTTCATCGAGCAAGTGAAGCAGTACAATCAAACTGTAGATATTAAAGCTGTCGCGGCAGAGGACACTTACATAGCTGGGCCTCTTAAACTAGAACTGGTAGCAGTTCAAAACGGAAAAGTTGTTGTTCGCACCTAGTTATGTGCTCAAGCGCTCCCCTGACTCCCCCAGACTTTTCGCTAACCCAGCCTGTGATCTTGGGCTTCGATCCAGGTCGAGATAAGTGCGGGTTAGCGGTGATGGGACCGGAGCGGCAAGTGCATTATCACCAGGTTGTCGCAGGTGGTGATGCGATCGCAACTATCCAAGTACTGCTGCAGAAGTTTTCCATTTCCTTACTAGTAATGGGCGACCAAACCACAGCCAAGCGCTGGAAACAACAACTCGAATGCGACTTACCAACGTTAGACATTGTCTTGGTGGATGAGCGCTACAGCAGTTTAGAGGCACGCGATCGCTATTGGGAAATGTATCCGCCTAAAGGACTGTCTCGCCTCCTGCCACGCAGCCTAGTAACCCCACCGCGCCCCTGGGATGACATTGTCGCCATCCTCCTAATTGAACGCTACCTGGATCTCAAAGTTCAGCCCGAATTGTAAAAGCGTAGTCTCCCCCAGGCTCAAGTTGGTAGTCTTTTTGCTCTAGGAAGCGACCTAGGGGCTCCTGGATTAAAGCACGACCTTGGGAAGGCTTGACTGACAGTTGACCCCGTCGGAAAGACCACTGGAACTGCCACTCAAACTCACCCGCTCTTACTTCCCCCTCAAGGAAGCCTTGTTGCCACGATTGCCGCGTAATGCGGACGTGGGCAATTGTTTCTGGCAAACGCTTACCACTCACTATCCTTTCGATCCAGGCTAGGGCAAAAGCTAACCACCTGGGCTTTGGGTTCAATTACCAAACATACCTTAAGCCAACAGCTAATTCCAGCGCTAGTTCTTTGAACGAAAACGGGGTGTGGGGTGTGCTGCCATCAGAAATGACTAGGATCTTTAAAGAACAGCCGCGTCGGTTAGGCGATCGCTTTCTGCAATAGAAGGCTTTTCGGAGAAACCATTACCCAAAGAAAGTTGCTAATGACTAGAGGTGTGATTTTGACCTATGTCTAATCCGAGCAATTCGCCACGCCAGTTTGCTGACGGAATCAATCCCCCGGCAACTGGCTCCTCAACTCCCGTGAGTCCAATCAACTTGGACGAGGAAATGGACAGCGCCATTTTGAGCTTTGAAGACATTCAGGCGGAACTGAACTATAAACAGGCACAAACGGCTCTCAAAGACTTGGTAGCCAATCTCGACCTGACACCCCAGGAACGAGCTGGACTGGAGGCAGAAATTGAACAGCTACAGACCATGCTGGGGAACTTGGAGCGCAGGGTGGTGCAGATTGCTGTGTTTGGCATGGTGGGACGAGGCAAGTCTTCCCTCCTCAATGCCTTGCTGGGGCAAGCGGTGTTTGAAACTGGTCCCCTTCACGGCGTCACCCGCACTGCTGGACGTGCCTCTTGGGGCATTAGTGAGGAGACGGTGGGGGAGAGCGAAGGCTGTCTTAGAGTCACCCTGCCCGGTCTAGGAGAGTCTCAGGTGGAACTGATTGACACCCCTGGGCTGGATGAAGTGGACGGTGAAACCCGTGCTGCTCTAGCCCAGGATGTTGCCCAACAGGCGGATCTAATCTTGTTTGTCATTGCCGGTGACATGACGAAGGTGGAACACGAAGCTCTGTCTGTGCTGCGCTCAGCCGGTAAGCCGATCTTACTTGTGTTCAACAAGATTGATCAGTATCCACAGGTAGACCGGATGGCGATTTACCACAAAATCCGGGATGAGCGGGTGCGAGAGTTACTCTCGCCCGATGAAATTATCATGGCAGCTGCCTCACCGCTGGTTGCCAAAGCAACTCGTCGTGCCGATGGCAGCAGGGGTGTGGAACTGAGTCCTACCGAGCCCCAAGTCGAGGAGCTTAAGCTCAAAATCTTAGAAATTTTGCACCGAGAAGGCAAAGCCTTAGTCGCCCTCAATACCATGCTGTATGCCGACAATGTGAATGAGCAATTGGTGCAGCGAAAACTGGCGATTCGTGACCAGAGTGCTAATGCGCTGATTTGGCGGATGGTGATAACCAAGGCAGTGGCGATCGCGCTTAATCCAGTTACCGTGGTCGATATCCTGAGTGGGGCGGTTATTGATGTCGCCCTGATCCTGAGTTTATCGCAGCTCTATGGCATGCCGATGACCCAAGCGGGAGCCGTAGGGCTGCTGCAAAAAATTGCCTTCAGTATGGGCGGCATCAGTGCCAGTGAACTGCTAGCAACTTTGGGCTTGAGTTCCCTTAAAGGCTTACTGGGTCTGTCTGCCCCGGCAACCGGCGGCGCTTCCCTCGGTCCCTATCTGTCGGTGGCGCTGACTCAAGCGGGAGTGGCTGGTGTCTCTTCTTATGGCATTGGACAAGTGACCAAAGCCTACTTAGCCAATGGTGCCTCTTGGGGACCGGATGGTCCTAAAGCCGTGGTTAGCCGCATTCTGGCAACGCTTGATGAAACCTCAATTATCAACCGCATCAAGGATGAACTGCGGACAAAACTTAATTTTCAGCATCGCCAAAAGTAACTTTTTAGAGTAAATTGTTCCTCGAGGTGGATGTGTAACCAGATGAGCATCAAAGATAGCAAAATCAGATTCTACCTTAAAAGGTAATTTACCGGCAAAATGCCAGTAGACCAACTGTTTTGCGCGTAGAAGAATCTACCTTAATGCATTCGGAGAAGAATGATGTGTATTCTCTCGCCTGCATCTGGCCTTAACTCGAGAAAAATATGAATGAAACTTGGCAAGGTATGACTGAAATGATCAGCGCTCACGCAGTTTTGGCGCAGAGCCCGGTGTTTTCAAGTGTAACACTAGCTCAAGCAGCTCAACCGAACGCGGCTGAGGGTGGGTTTTTGGCAGGACTTGGCTTCAACGTAGGTCCTTCTATTCTAAATCTAATCGAGGCGCTCGTCATTCTGGTAATCGGCTGGATAGTGGCTGCAATTGCCGCGTCAGTGACACGGGGAATTCTTGAGCGCACTAGTGTGGACAATCGCCTAGCTGCTTGGCTCACGGGTCGCCCAGAGGATCGTAATCGGCTGCCGGTAGAGCAATGGATATCCGGTGCGGTTTTCTGGATCATCATCATTTTTACCGTGGTGGCCTTTTTACAGAAACTCCAGCTCGATGCAGTTTCTCGACCGCTCAACGGTTTTCTCGATCAGGTGATTGGATTCTTGCCAAAGTTAGTTGGTGCCGCGATTCTCTTGGGGGTCGCTTGGGTGCTGGCAACGATCGCCAAGCTGGTGCTGACTCGAGGGCTGCATACCTTTGGTTTGGATCAGCGTTTGAATCAGCAAGTTCGTAGCACGCCTGATCAAAGTCCGTTTCTTCTGAGCGAAACATTAGGCAATGCGCTGTACTGGTTCATCTTTTTACTGTTTCTACCATCGGTATTGAGCACTCTAGGGTTGCAAGGAACGCTGCAACCAGTGCAACAGCTGGTAAATGAAATTCTATCAATTTTGCCCAACATTCTGGCGGCAGTATTGATTGGTGCCGCAGGCTGGCTAGTCGCTCAAGTGGTGCGCCAAATTGTGACGAACCTGCTGGCAGCAACGGGAACCGACCAACTCGGTGCCAGGTTTGGATTGGCGCGCACTACAAGCACGCAATCGCTCTCCTGGATTATTGGCACGGTTGTCTATGTGTTGATCTTGATTCCAACAGCGATCGCGGCGCTCAATGCCTTGAGGATTGACGCCATCAGTGTGCCAGCGATCGCAATGCTGAACCAGATCCTTAACACCCTGCCCGCAATTTTCACAGCAGCTTTGATTCTGATTCTGGCTTACTTCTTGGGGCGGTTTGTGTCTGATCTGGTGATCAGTATTCTCACCAGCTTGGGCTTTAACAACATTTTCTCTCTGCTAGGTCTGCCATCGACCTATAGACGACCCGTACCCCCGCCGGAACAAGCGCCAGAAACCGTATATTATATTGATCCTGAGCCTGCTGCTGCAACTGAACAACGAACCCTGATTCAGCCTGATACAACTCCGACAGCGGCAGCGACACCCCGGACTCCTTCAGAAATTGTCGGCATCATCGTCTGGGTAGGGATCATGCTGTTTGCTATCATCGCTGCGGTCAATATCCTGAATATTCAGGCGCTGACACTATTGGTGACTGGCATTGTCGTGGTATTGGGACGAATTCTAGCAGGATTGGTGGTATTTGCGATTGGTCTATTCCTGGCAAATCTGGCTTTTAACATCATTACCAGCTCTGGCGATGCCCAGGCACAGATTTTGGGTCAGATCGCGCGCATTGCCATCATTGCCCTGGTGTCAGCCATGGCACTGCAACAGATAGGGATTGCCAGCGACATCGTTAATTTAGCCTTTGGACTGCTACTGGGTGCTCTAGCTGTCGCCGTTGCCCTAGCCTTTGGTTTAGGGAGCCGCGATATTGCGCGAGAGCAAGTTCGAGAATTGCTGGAATCTTTCAAGCAACAACGAAACAAGCCACCTGTATAGCGGAGTTGCCAAATGACAAATTCGACTCCCCCTGATCCAGAGTCATCTCAAAGGGCTGCCCTAGGGTTTGATGAATTTATTGGCATCTTTGTTGCCTTCACCACCATTGGCGGCATTCTATTTTGGTCGCTTTCCCATAGGAATGAGGGCTTCAACATCACCGGCATTCTGTCGCCGTCCCCCTCTCCTTCTGCGCAACCGACTCTGACGCCGTCGCCTCAGGCAACAGCGACTCTGGCACCGGAGTCGTCAGTGCCAACGGTAACTCCCACAGAGTCACCATCGCTGACGCCAGTGCCATCTGCAACCCCACTTTTACCAGGAATCCCACTGTTGATTCCCTTGCCAACCAAAACTCCAGTCCCGACTGCATCACCGACTCCAATTCCAGCATCACCGACTCCAACTCCAGCTCAACCGATTAACTTCGTTGATGTTCCCCAAGACTTCTGGGCTCGTCCTTTTATTGATGCTCTCTCCGCCCGTGGCATCGTTAATGGCTTTACCACTGGCTACTTTCGACCCGATCAACCTGTGACCCGCGCTCAATTTGCCGCAATGCTGCAACAAGCCTTTGACAAAACCCCAGGTCAGAATACAACGGTATTTAAGGACGTACCGTCAAATTTCTGGGCAGTTCCAGCCATTGACAAAGCAACAAAAGCCGGATTTTTAACAGGATATCCTGGAAATATCTTCCGACCAGAGGAACAAATTCCCAGAGTCCAAGTCCTCGTTGCCCTTGCCACAGGCTTGCACCTGGCAACGAAGTCTACACCGAGTCAAACTTTACAAACCTACCAGGATGCTGCTCAGATTCCTAACTATGCAACTGAAAAGATAGCAGCCGCCACAGAAGCTGGGTTGGTGGTTAATTACCCAAATCCAAAGTTACTAAATCCCAACCAAAATGCTACCCGTGCTGAAGTGGCTGCCATAATTCATCAAGCCTTAGTTCACGCAGGAAAGGCCCAACAAATTCAATCACAATACATTGTGGGTCGTTAAAACAGTTGTGAAGTAGCAGCTAACGTAGCTATAAAAAACAGCCTCCTAAGGAGGCTGTTTTTACAACAGAAAAAGCAGCGCCAGAACCAGCCTCCACTAGGCACTGTAATCAGAGAAGCTAGAAAAGCTAAAGGCTGGTCTAGGGCATTTTTTGCCGCAACGATGGGGAAAAGCATATCCTGGGTGGATGCAGTCGAGACTTAATAGAGGCCAAAGCCTAGCGGTGTTCATGGTGGAAATAGTTAGTTGCACTTTTAGGCTCATTTGGAACTTGTAGAAGCGTCAACTCGGGCAAGCCGAATTACATCAGAAATTTCATTAGCATCCTTTACATTGTGGAGTGCCTTGCAGGCGATGGTGGCAGTAATGACCACGAGATCACCTTCTGAGTGGTTCGTGTCCGATCTGAGGCGAATCTAATTGCAACCACTAGCTGCTTTACCTTTGCGCGGCACTGCCACCCATGAGGCTGCGGGCAGCTTGCAAATGCTCCTCGTCTGTAGACGCGAACTGATTGATAAAGGCTTGGATGTCCGGGTCCTTGGTCATGCTGGCTTCGCGTTTGGAATCAGAGCTATCACTGCTGTTTATCCTGAATCTCCCTAGCGAACGCTTTGTCAAACGCGGCACCATGAAGCTGCATTAGGCGCCCGATCTTGGTCTTGTCCTGTGCGTTTACGTCCACCGGAAGGGTCAACCCCTTGTTGTGGGCCAGTTGCATCAATTGGGTGTTAAACTTGGCATGGTCATTCAGCAGCCGGAGCGCGTACTGCTGGGTAGCACTATCTGAAACTTTCTGTACCCCAAGTTGGGCGAGTTGAAACTCATAGGCGCTACCTTCAGCGTCTTGGGTCAAATACTGCCTGTCGGTGGGGGTGACCTTATTTTGGGTTTGCTGGGCGAGGGATGGCGATGCCAGCAAGATGAACGCTTGTGCCGTGACGATTGCGGCTGCTATCTGTTTTTTCATTGGTGGCTTCTTCTTTTCAAGCTTTTAAGTGAATTTGATCGAGAACCCTGGAGGCTTCTAAACGTTAATGTGAGCAGAATGATGCTTAAAACCTGTCTGCTTTAAGTGTTGAAGATCTCAGGACGCTTCATTGATCTGACTCATTAACAAACTAGCTGCTACTACTTCACTCTACTTATAACTTAAGAGGGAGATTGGTGTTAAATTAGCTTTTAATCATAAATCCGAACGTATGTAATCAGGTCTTCTTTTCTTCACTCAGCCAAGACTCGATGGATAGCGTCCTTTGCGATCGCTTGCCCTTAATTGTCAGACCGCATTGCTCTTTTCGCGAGTGCAGCAAGCAACTGGATTCTAACTTCTTTAGCCCATAAATCAAAGTTAAACCTGTCATTATTCGGGCTAACTAATGCTACAAAAGGTTCAGCCTGTAGTTTATTTTTTACTTCGGTACCCATTTCAACTCCTAACACCTTATCTTGTGGGTTACCTAAAACGTAATTTTTACCGTTTCCCCTCAGCTTCTATCAGGAGAAATAGTTTGATGTCAAGTTGGTCTTGGTATTAAAAATAACGTTCAATTTTAAGATTAATTCCCTCTTCAGGAAGAAGTTTTGTAAACCATTAACAGTTAGTTTATTAACTAAAGGTATTATTCAAACAAAAAGGAGTTTTGACGAAATGGACGCAATTGAGGTGTTAGAAAAGGATCACGGTAGGATTAGAACTATTTTCTCAGATATTGAGAGTACCGATGACCCCCAGGAACTAGAGGACCATTTCGACAAACTCGACAACATTCTAATTATACATGCTCGGGCCGAAGAGCTAGTACTCTACCCGCAATCACGCAATTGCGAAGATACCGTAGAACTGATTGATAAAGGTCAGAAGGAGCATGCCAAAAGCGATCAAATGCTCCTAGAACTTAAGTCTATAAGCCCCAACAAACCTGAATTCAAACAGAAGATTAGTGAGTTACAGGAGTTTATGTTGAATCATTTGGATGAAGAAGAGAAAGAACTCTTTCCAAAAGTACGTCAGTGTTTGAACGATGAGACCTTGGAGCAACTTGGCGATCAGCTTAAGGAGACTAAAGCCACGATCGCGAAGAAAATAGTAGATTAATCATCCTTGAACTTTTCTGCTAACTCGTGTTCGATAGGCACCTCAATTTCTCTTATAGTAGGGAAATCGAGGTGCCTAGTTATGGGTAAAACTCGTATAAGGAACCTTCCAGGTAGAGATTAGCAAGATTTGCTAGTGCGTCATTTCCGGCACCAGTGATGCTGATGTCATTAGGATTCACTTGCATACCATACTTTGAATGAAAGCAAGCATAAATTTGCACTTATGAGTCAGCACTCGTTAGGTTTTCAATCAAGCGTCAGGCGAGGGTCAAATCAGGTGACAGGTAAACGTCTTGGATGGCGTGAAATGGTAGATGCAGTAGATTTTTGGAAACTTTCGCTTTGTAGGTGAGCAGGTCTTGTCCTTCTTCACCCAGCCAAGACTCAATGGATTGGGGCGCAGATAGCGTCGCGGTCATACAGTCTTCCTCAAAACTTCACTCTCAAGATGGTGCCCGGAAAGATAACTAGTTAAACGGGTGACAACTGCTTGATCTTCTCTTCTAACGATGCCATCAACGAGTTGAAGGGCTGAACAAACTTGTCATTTTGGTTGCTTCTGGGTCGCGCACGGGAAGCGGAGGCGAAGACAATCGCTTATGAGTAAGTACGGGGGGTTCTTGCTCCGGCAGCAGCTCCAATCATCGACGCGGCTAAACCCAATAAGGAGCCGAGTACAAACCACCAACTGGCTTTAGAGGTGTTGGCAGCAATGTCACGAGCTTGCTGTGCAGTTATGGAAGGCACATTGTTCGGTACATTGACTGCTCCCTGCTGTACTTGATTGGCAATTGCCCCAGCGTTGGATGCAGCGACGCCGAATGCCCCCGTTATCCCACTTGCCAACAGCCAAGATCCTATTGCCAAAGTCGTCGCCCAGAGAATTGCACCATTTAGCAGGGCTGTAGTGCGGTTCATCGGTCCGCAGCTACGGGCTGTCACCCAACCAGCGACGAACAGGGAAATGAACAAGCTGATAATTGCCCAAATTCCGATATTGGTGCCAACGCTACCGGCATTCGTTCTGGGTGCACCTGAATTGGCAATACCAGTGGCTCCGATCGCAGCACCCAGAGCACTCAAAACCAATTGAGTCGCTAAGGCAATCACCAGACCTGAAATAATCGGACCCCACCTGACGCGGTCATGGTAATCAACAACTCTATTGGTGGCGGCAGGCTCAGGAATAAAATTGCCTGCCGGTTGGTTTACGTATGACATACTACATCTACTCCTTGCTTAGTTAATAACATCACCCCATAAGAAGGGGTACACTCTGACTCCGCACCAGCAATATTGTTTTATTGAGCTTCTAGCACAATTCGTCAATGGTGCTAGAAGCTCATCTACTTCATTGGAAATTGTTAGCTACCGACCAGTTGTCTTTCCCAAATAATCGGGCAGCTGGGCGAAAAAGACGGAAACTTGTGTGCCAATCCGCCGCCATTGCTGCTCAGACTGAGCGGCAGGTGGTAGCGCATGCCAAGAGAGCTGGTTCTGATCCCCCTATCACCTCTGGTTCGGTTTGCTCGATGTATTCCGGTTGTTGCTGTTGGGATTCCATAGTTTCGCTTAACTAAATACACTGATACCGGCTACGGCTAAAGCTCCTGCGATCGCCGAGGCAGCGAGGGAGGTAAGAGCCGTATTAAATAGCCACCAGGCAGCCCCGGCTGCGGCTTTTTTGGTTTCTTCTGCTTGCCGAGTCGCTTGCTGCTTCAGCGCAGAAATACGTTTTTGAGCTTCCTGCTGGATGCGCTCGGCTCGTTGCAGCACACCATCGCGGGTTGATTCAATCTGGTCAATGATCCGATTGGCATCTGCCTCAGAGATATCTTCACGGGAACTTAGGACAGCAACTAGGGTGTCACGGTCAAATTGGGTAAGGCGATCGCGCAGAGCCTCTAATCCAGCTTGGGGGTCATCAAACACTTTGCTGAAGTCTTGCTTGATGGAGTCATAGTTGAGTTCAGGACGCTCTAGCGAGTTGAGGTAGTCCCGGATTTTGCCAAAACTCCCATCAATCACCGATTGGATTTTTTGCTGAATCTTCTGAATTTGCTCTACAAAAGAGTTTCGCACCGATTCGATTTGATCGGCAATCCGGTTTGCTTCCTCCTCGCTGATATCCTCCCGTTGTGACAGAAGTGCCACCAGGGTGGAACGGTCAAACTTCGAGAGGCGATCGCCCAGATTCCCTACCCCTGCTTGTGGATCCTGGAGCAACACTTGCAGATCGCGCTTGATCGCTTCTGGGTTGAGTTCTTCTTTGTTCGTGTTCCGCAAGTAGCTTTCGAGATTGGCTTCAAAATCCAGCACCTGTTTTTGAGCGCGGCTTGCCAAGCGTTGGGGCGCTTTGACTATGCTATTAATAGATTCTTGCACCTGATCAATGAGCTGATTAACTTGCTCTTCACTCAAGTCTTCCCGTCCCCCAAGCAGCTTGACCAAGGTTTCGCGATCCACCTGAGAAAGTCGCTCACGTAGGGCATTAGCCCCCTCTTTGGGGTCATCCAGTAATTTGGCTAAATCTCGCTTGATACCTTCTGGGTTGAGTTCTTCTAGGTTGGTATTGCGGAGATACTCAGCAATTGTGGTCGTGGTTTTGTCGTACTGCTCCTTAGCTTTGCCTGCTAATTTTTGCGGTGCCTGTAGGATATTATCCCGTACTGCTTCAATCTGATCTATAACTTGATTTACCTGCTCCTCACTCAGATCTTGACGCTGACTCAGCAGTTGCACTAAGGTATCACGGTCGAACTGTGAGAGGCGTGACCTCAGCGCATTTAATCCTGCCTGCGGATCTTCTAAGAGAGTTTGCAGCTCGCGCTTGATGCCTTCGGGATTGAGTTCTTCTTTATTGGTATCGCGCAGATAGGCTTCTACCCTTTGCCGCAGCTCTTCTGCTTTAGATTTTGCCTGTTCTTGAAGTTCCTGAGCTGAACTCAAGACAGAATCGCGGGTACTTTCAAGCTGACTAATGATCTGATCTGCTTCCTCTTGGCTAATGTCCTGACGTTCCTTGAGCAATTGCACCAAGGTATCGCGGTCAAACTGCTTGAAGCGATCGCCCAAGACTTCTAAGCCCGCCTCCGGGTCTTCTAAAAGCGTTTTGAAGTCACGTTTAATCCCTTCTGGGTTCAGTTCTTCTTTCCCAGTCGAGCGCAGATAATTTTCTACTCGACTGCGGAGGTCTTGCGACTGTTGTTGAGACTCAGCATTTTGGACAGAACCCAAAACTTCCATCCGAATGCCTTCAAGCTGATCGGCAATATCCGTGACCTGATTGGGGAGAAAATCACCCCGAGAAGTCAGTTTTTGGATGAAATACTCCCGATTTAGTTGCTCTAGTTGTCGTTGAACTGTTCCTGAATCAGCTTCAGGATCGTAGATGACGTCTTTGAATTCCTTCTTGATTGTTTCTCGGTTCAGGTGCCAACGGTAAGATTTAAGCAGGTAGTTATCTACATCTGCCTGGATACTGTTAAAGGGCAGGGCTGGTATCTTGTCGGCAACCTGAGTGCCAAGCTTGTTCGCTTGCTCGGTCGCCTTGTCTTTGAGCTTTTGCAACTGCTCTGAAATTTTCTCAACATCTAAATCCGGCGCTTTATCTTTGAGCGAATTCAACTGCTCTGAGATTTTCCCAACATCTAAACTTGAAAAGTCTACCTTTTGTAGCGCTGTCCCTATAAGCGCGTTGAAGCCGAACTGCATTGCCTGGTTCATCAAGCCAGTGCCTTGATTTCCTTTGTCTTGTCCGCCTCCAATCAACCCAGCCAGCTGTGTACTTAGCTGATTCGACTGCAGATCCTCTGGAGTGGCAGATTTTATTAGGTTGAGCAATGAAGCATTCGGATCTTGCTGAGCAGGCTGACCTACCACTTGCTGCCAAACGCCTTCGAGCTGGTCTGCGATTCCATTGATCTCTTGTTTAGAGAAATCTGTGCGACTGCTAATTAAATCCACAAACGTCTGGCGATCAATGTTGCGCAGCAGATCACTCCCGGCGAGCGATTGCAAGTCTGAACCACTGAGGATCTTTTCAAATTGACCTCGAATATCTTTTAGATCTAGCGACGGCAGCTGCAGAGAACCCAAGGAACTCTGTAGCGTCTGGCGGATACTGTTAGGGTCGATTCCCGAAGTCAATTCGCGGCGGACTGCGGCTGTGATTTCTTCTGCGGTAGAAACGGCCTGATTTTTGGCAACATTAGCGCCAAGGGCTGCGGTTGCCGTACCCATAATTCCTTGGAAGCCTGAAGTGGCAGTGCTGACGACAGAACCAATTAAGGACCCCGCTGCCGTCGAACCGATCCACACTAGCAGGAAGAAGTACGTCGACCAGATGACTACGCCAATAATTGCCCCCAGAAGCGCACTGTCAACCAAGCTAAGTTTCACCGCTAGAAAACAAGCGATGAATAACGCAATGCTGACGGTGACTAAACTCCAAAGCCCTACTGCCGTCGAAATTTTGTTAATCGTGCCACCCAAGCTCTCTGACTCATTATTATCAGAACCTGATTGACTCCCTCCTAATGATGAAATTCCAAAGGCAACGGAGAAGTTTGTTAATAATAATTGGAAGGCAAAGGCCATCATCACTCCCGCGACCAAGGCCACCAAAAATTGAGGACCTGAAAAGACAAGTGATGCCTCTTCTGCAGTAATAACTTCCTGAGCCCCTGGAATCTGTGTTACCCCAAATTGGGCATAGCACCATCCCAGACCAATTCCCAGACTTTGAAACATGACATTTTCCTCATTAAAGTTTAAGTACGCATTGCCACTTATAATCGTGGAAATGTCTTACTTATCAGCCTAGATCTCAGCTTACCTTGTCTTTGAAGGTACAGCAAATGTATTTGATTTCTAAAAGTACAGGCACCTAAGATGTGCCCTGCCTGCACTATTTTGTGGCTTAAACACGGCCAGGTTTGACATGACCGTCCTGATCAAATAGCACATCGCTGATTGTGCCAATATTATCATTCGTTCCCTGTGTATATACATCTAGCCGATTGAGGTCATCGCCCCCAACAGTTTCACGGTGGTTTGGATCAAAATACTTTAGTTCTTAAAGAGCCATGGTATCCTTCCTCGAATACGTAGTTTCTGGTTGTGTAGCGATCGCCGAATAGCGTCACTCACAGCAAGTTTTTGGTTCTATTACCACTCTAGACCTTCCCAGACCTACAATCCTATCGCCCTAATTAGTATTTTCACTACTTGCTTAAGATGTAATTTCAAGCTTAACATCCTTGGCTGTAAAGGTTTCAAAAAAATAAGTGTGACTAGGTTCTAGCGTTATTGTGACTAGGTTCTAGCGTTATTTTTAAGGTTAAAAAAACAATTTACAGCAAGGTTTGTAGACAAATTTATTTTAGTTTTTTAAACCTTACATATAATCTCTTTTTTCCTACGGGTCTACTCAGTCAAAGTTACAGTATCTTCAGATATAATTCGGAAAACGTGTTTTTTAGTATAAACTTTTGTAAACTCGACACCTAAAAAGAGGGTTCTGTCGCCAAAAGTGAAGCAGATGGTACGGTAGGTAAGCTTTTATTCTTAATTTTGTATTACAAGAAATCTATCTTTTTGCAGATGTTTAAGAAGGCTTCGCTAGAAAAAATAGAGGCTATTAAGCAAATTTTATAGTCTGCTGTGAGCGAATTTGAGGAACCACTATGATTGTCAGCTTTTTAACCGTAATAACTACTGCTCTCAGCCTGCTTCTTGTTGACTTGGCTGTCCCAGGGGTAGACATCGCCACTTTCCCAGTTGCGTTGATAGCCGCCATTTCTATTGGGGTTGTCAATGCAGTTATTAAACCAACACTATTACAGTTGTCCCTCCCACTGAATTACTCAACCTTGGGACTGTCTTCAGTAGTTGTTAATGGTGTGTGTTTCTGGTTGGCCGCAATCCTAGTACCTGGATTCAGGTTACACGGAATTTTAGCTGTTATACTAGGTCCAATTGTATTATCGTTTGTTAATACTTTTCTGAGTAATTATCTGGCAGAAAGGTATCCGCAGTTAAAGGCTCAGGCAAATAATTCCTTACCTGAACAAAAAAATGAGCCAGGTGTTCAGCAATAGGAGCGGATTGAATAAAAAGGGGCGAAACCTCGCCCCTGGGAATAGAAGTCAAATCATATCTGTCTAGACAGATTTTTTATTAGCAGGCGGTTCCTTGTCCCGCACTACTTCGGCGGCTAATATTAGCAAGTCGCTCAAAACCTGTCGAATCCCTCGTTCTTTTTTAGCTACTGCCGCACCAGCGTCACCTAGCTTTTCTTCCAACTGCTCTCGCTTTTGCAACGCCTGCTCCACTACTGGTTCAACTTGAGTACGAGTTTTGTTGTACCAAGTCGTAGCCTGATCCAAATGCTCCTTAATCTCCTCGTGTCTTCCTCCATAGCGTGCAGCCAAGTTTGCTCGTAGGATCGCTAATTGACCCTGAAGTTGAGCATATTGCCTTTGCATCAATGCCACTTCTTCACTATTCTTGAGTGCATTAATTGCTGAGGCAATTGAGTCTTTAGTAAGAGGAGAATTTACCTTCTTGTCCTGTTCGATGTCAGTTAACAGACCATCAATCTCCTGCTGAAGTTCATTTTCTTCAATGTCTATTCTGGCTTGCAGCCGGTTGACTTCCTCTTGAAATTTGGCAATTGATTTTCGTCGCCAATTGGTAATTCCTTCAATTGCTCCCTCAATCGAGGCACTAATTTCTTCTTTAACTTCGCCACTCTTTTGTTGCAAGTTATCGACGACTGTGGAAACAGCATCTTTAACTATCAGGCGGACGTCGCTAGTACCGTACTTAAATTCTGAAGCTACCTGAAATACTGCTGATTCTACAATCTCTCGAATTCGATCAGATCTTAACTGTCCTATTTCCTTAGCCTGATTGATATCACTATTAATGCGCTCCTTGAGCTGGTTATACATTCGGGCATCGGTTTCAGCTGAAGGCTGATTTAATAATTTCCCCAGTTCACCTTGATGGGAGGGCTGAGCAAAATCATCAAACTTTTGGTAATCCTTAGCATCATTTTGGTCATTCAGCACGAAATTGGGGTTTGGTTTTTGAACAGGAAGGTCAGGATTACCACGAGCCAGATCCTGCATGATTTTACGTTTTTCTTCATCGCTAATAGACATTTTAGCCATCTCCTAGTTTCAATAGAATTTTCTAAAAAATTGGGTTCGGTCGCCAAAACTTTAGTAAGGCAAACGAAGACCTGAATTAGACTCGATTAAGCAACAACTCCGAGAATTTGAACGCGCGTACTCTATTTGCGATCGCACATCGCCTTTTTCAACCCCTTGGACTTGTCCAATGCGAATCATGTTCATTGCCTCCATTCCTCGCCAACTCCGGCGTGCCGTGTTAGAGGAACAAAATCCCATTTCAGGTTTTGTAAGTCGCTTTATGAAGCAGTGATCCTGCTCCACCATATTGTTCAAATATCTCACTTGTCGCAGCCCCCTTCTGTCCATTGGGGGTAAAGGGGGTTGGCGTTGCCGTCTGAATCTACCGCTTGATACAATTACGGAGTGTGACCCAGTGGGTTTCTAACCAATCAGCAATCGGCTCGAGCAGCTTGAACAAAGTCGTCAAATTTTCGTGGTTTTATCGATGATCTCCACTGGGACTGAATGGGCCGTCTGCGTTTCAACCTGCTTTCCAAGGTCAACCTCACCAGTCTCGACCTGCTTGTTGTCTGCAACCAGGCGTTCATCTAGCTTGACACTCTGATTACCAGATGGCTTGACGGCTTGGGCTGTACTCTTAACTGCGTCTACTACAGCTGGCTTGACCTCGTCAACTGCACTCTTGACTGACTCGGCTACACTTTTTACAGTTGGCTTGACTTCCTGGGCTGTACCTTTGACTGCGTCTACTACAGCTGGCTTGACCTCGTCAACTGCACTCTTGACTGACTCGGCTACACTTTTTACAGTTGGCTTGACTTCCTGGGCTGTACCTTTGACTGCGTCTACTACAGCTGGCTTGACCTCGTCAACTGCACTCTTGACTGACTCGGCTACACTTTTTACAGCTGGCCTAGCCTCTTGGGCTGCACCCTTTACCGCTTCTACTACAGAGGGCTTGGCTTCCTCAACTGTATCCTTGACGGCGTCTACTACACCTACTACCGATGGCTTGACCGCTTCAGCTGTATCTTTTACGGTGTCCCCTAAATCTTCTACAGTGTGGCTAACACTCTCACCTACACTCTTTACTGCGTCTACTACACCTTCTACAGTGTGGTCAACAGCCTCAGATGTACCTTTACCAATCAAAGCACCAGCTACAGCGCCCGCTACAGCACCAACGACTCCTCCAACTCGACCACCGACTAGACCACCAATCGCAGCGCCAGCTATACCAGCACCAATACCTGTTCCTGATGACTCATCGGTTTGCTTCTGATTGGGGTCAGTATTTTCGTCATGATGCTTATCTAATGGTTGCTTGTTCTGGGTCATAATCATCGTCTCCTTCGTACTGAAATAAATTTACGTTAATTTGTTGCAGATTTCTACTTACCAAAGAAAGAGGTTATATTCGTTACAGGTATTACGAAGAGCGATCGCCCTTGCTGCAAGGGAGGTAACATCTGTACTAAATAGCCACACTTGTTGCGCCTGCTGCTGCTTTTTTGGTTTTTATTGCTTGCTTTTGAGCTTGCTGCATGTTAGTCAGAATGCATTCGACCCGTTGGGATAAACATGGGTAAATCTGGGCAACCTTCCCCCACCTTAAGTGTGG
>CAXUIG010000124.1:0-17716 GCA_964250845.1 uncultured bacterium
GTAAGTACAAATACTACCTCTACCAGACTACCACTAGTTTTTGCAACACAACCGAAAACCCTACCCATTGTGTCGCAATATGAACGCTCATAAGATAGAAGTCGTTTTAACTGAAGATGGAACTCTGACATTACAGGGTTTACCCTTTCAGGCTGGGGATGCTGTGGAAGTGATTGTTCTGGAAACTAAAACTCCACAGCCCCAAGCGTCACACAAATCCCAATTAAAAACAAATCCTTATCGTTTGCACGACACACAACCATACCGCTATGACGAGCCTACAGAACCTGTCGCTTTAGAGGACTGGGAAGCTTTGCAATGATTATACTCGATACTCATATTTGGGTTTGGTGGGTCCAGAACGATTTACGACTGACCAAACAACAGCGACAATGGTTACAAGATTACGAGTCTGACGGTTTAGGAGTCAGTCTTCTTTCTTGTTGGGAGGTAGCCAAATTAACTTTTTCATAAGCTGTCCAAAAGTCGGTATAACAAACAGCACACTGACGTAGTTGCTAAAAAATTCGAGTCAGGTTGCCTCCGGGGACACCTTAAAAAATTAACATTTTGTTGCGCCTTAATCCATCAGAAAATTTTATTTTTAACATTAAATTTTTAGATAATTGACTAAAAATAAATATACAAAACTACAAATTATCTTAGTTTAAGTTAGTAATTATGATTTATCACTACATATTTAGGACTACCAATAGTTGTAGTATTTACAGTTCTCCTGGATGGCGAGGATGATGCGTAGGGCACCTTGACATAGAAGCGATCGCACTGGTGGAAGTCATTAGGGGCAATTTTGGTGTCAATGTCCATTCCACGTCTCGACAAAATTCACCTACAATTGTGCCTAAATTTGCGACCAATTCTGGCACTTCCTGGCACTTTCCGACCCGTTCTGACGCGCGCGGGAATGAGCCAGAACCCTGACGCGGTGGGAGATGCATTAAAAAACCGACAAAGGCGGCACCCAGATTTGAACTGGGGGTGGAGGTTTTGCAGACCTCTGCCTTACCACTTGGCTATGCCGCCGGAGTTAGGAATTATTATTGTACCAATATTCTCTCAAAAATTCCACCCCCCCTCAGTCAAAGAGGCATTGCCCCTACAAAACTTTTACCTCATCGGCAAAACTGCTCCAGCGGACAAAGTAAAATGGCCCCGCGACAGAGCCCCAGATATGCTCATCGGTTTCTGGATCGCGTCCCCGATCGCGGCTGATAAATTTGTCCTGGTCAATTTCAAAGTCACTATCAAGATAAGTTTTTCTGCCATTGCGGAACACCATACAGGCTTTACCCGGTTCAACCGAGCCTTTGAAACTGTGACCAGTCCACTCGACGATCATATTGCAGCCCGGTAATTTCTCCAACTGAGTAGATGTTAAGGCTTGAAGGCGCTCCCTTTGGCGGGATGCGCCGTAGAAATTCTCTTCAAGCTTTACGGTGTAGTTTTCGATTTCAATGTGTGAGCCAGCCTCTACCAACCTCAGAACCCGCACTCTGTATGGGTCATTCAGCATATAGTCATAGGCTTGTTCAACAAAGAAACTCACCCCCGATAGAAGTTCCAGGGGCAGGGGGCGGATACACACGCGAATGTGAGCAAAAAAGGGAGGATTCTCAAAAGCTTGTTCCTGGTTGCTGAAATCAGCTGCCATCCAGCGAGCTAAAGTTACGATATCGGTAGAGTGGCTCATTCGTAAGTTGATAACAATGCTGTTGCTTGGAATAACCTGGGAGTATTTTAGATCTTCTTACCCACTGCTGCGACGAGGAAAGGTTGCCATTACTGCCTCTATGTTCTGGATTTGGCTGTGTTGCAGTTCGCTGGGGTTAGCTCGTAGTCAAAAACCATTACCTGAGCAATTATTTCCAGCTGACCCACTGGAGATTATCATGTCCGATCCACTGCTACCCCGAGGGGTGGGAAACCAACCGTTAAGCCCCTGGCAACGCCAAAACTTAGCGACTGCTTTGGATCAATTAGATGCACAGGCGACAGCCAAGCTGAACGCAGGGGATAAGGTGGGAGCATTTGAAATTTGGAACCGGGAACTGAGATTGCGGCGGGCACTGGGTTCGTTGGCAGAGGTGGAAGCGCTAGGGCGGGTAGGAGTGATCGCTTGGAGACAGAATCAGCCTAAAGAGCTGCAAATTATCAACCGCCGCCTGCAAGCGATTCAGGGGCTGACGCAGCTCCAGCCATTGGCTAATTTAGAGATTTTGCGATCGCTAGGTCAGGCTTACCAGCAAGTGCGATCGCCCAAACAGGCACTGGATGTTTATCAACGAATTCTACACGTAGAGCGTCAGCAACAGGATTGGGCTGCCCAAAAGACGACACTGGAGACAATCGCACAAATCGCTCTCGCCTGGTTTGACTATCCTAAAGCAGCTGCTACCTATAAAGAATTACTGGCTTTGGTAAGAACGAATCGGGAGCACTCCAGCGAGATCACTTATTTACAGCAGCTGGCTTACATCTACAATCAATCAAAACAACCCCGGCAGGCACTGGCTATAAAGCAACAACTGGCGGCAATTTATCTCAACGAACTAAACCTCGGTCAATTACCGGCGCTGAGGCTAGCGATCGGCTCAGATTACGAATCCCTTGGTCAGCTCAATCAGGCATTCCAAAACTACCAACAAGCTTATACCACAGCTTGGTCATTGCAGGAGTATTACCGTGCAGCTGAGGCGCTGCGGCAGTTAATCTCACTCTACCGATATCAGGGTCAGATCAATGAGGTTTTGGAAACCAGTCAAATTCTTTTGCAAGCCGATCAGCGAGCTGGCAACGATTATGGGATGATGGACACCTATGACCAAATCGGGCAGATTTATCTGAAGCGCGGTGACTATCCTGATGCCAAAGTAGCGTTTCAAAATGGGCTGGAATTAGCCAAACGGTTGCAGTATCAGGAAACCTACTTTGCCCAGCAGATTTCGCAAGTCAATCAGCGAATTTCTCAATAGTTTCCATAAGCAATGGCAGTATGCCAATGGTCTAAATCCTCGCTCTAATATAGTGGGGGAGGGGTAAATAAAAACTTGGGGGATTTTGTGCGCCTGTTTACGACAGTCGCGGCTTTACGCTGCTACTTAAGTCTGTGCCGGTCGGGAAACAACTGGTTGGTTCAAGAGGAACCGAGCGGTGAGGTTGGTTCTTTGTCCCAAACGGCAGTCGGTCTGGTACCCACAATGGGAGCCTTGCATGCAGGCCATTTAAGTTTGGTTCAACGGGCGCGGCAAGAAAATGCAACGGTCGTTGTGAGTATATTCGTTAATCCCTGGCAATTTGGCCCAACCGAGGATTATCAAAGCTATCCCCGCAGGTTAGACCAAGATCGGCAATTCTGTGAACAAGCTGGAGTGGATGCAATTTTTGCTCCCACGGTCGAGGAAATTACCCCAACCCCCAATCCCCAATTAATCACTCAGGTTGTTCCCCCAGCTGCTATGACTGCGGTTTTGTGTGGGAGCACAAGGCTTGGACATTTTCAAGGGGTTGCTACGATTGTGACGAAGCTGTTGAACGTGGTACAGCCTGACCGGGCGTATTTTGGTCAGAAGGATGGCCAGCAACTGGCAATTATTCGGCAGGTGGTAGCGACTCTGAATTTGCCAGTAGAAATTGTTGGCTGTCCGACGGTGCGGGAAGCGTCAGGTCTGGCTTTAAGTTCCCGTAATCAGTATTTGACACCTGAGCATAGACTTGAGGCGGCGGTATTGTATCGAAGCTTGCAGCGAGCTGAGCAAGCGTTTCACGCTGGGGAGCGTCTAGGTAGAGCGCTGATTGAAACCGTCAAGACAGAATTGGCAATGGTTAACGCTGTGGACATAGAGTATGTTGAATTGGTGCATCCTACTACGTTGATGCCTTTGGAAAAAGTGGAGGAAGCTGGAATGCTAGCGATCGCTGCTCGTGTCGGTTCTGCTCGCCTAATTGACAATGTAATTTTGCGCGATCGCCAGCCCATAGTAGCGATTGATGGCCCCGCTGGGGCCGGAAAATCGACGGTAGCTCGTCAGGTGGCTTCATATTTGGGACTGCTTTATCTTGATACCGGCGCGATGTACCGGGCATTGACTTGGCTGGTGCTGCAATTGGGAATTCCGCTTGATGATAAGTGCGCCATCACGGAATTAGCGAGTTCATGCCAGATTCAACTTGCCAAGAGCGCCAACTTTCAAGACCCGGTGCGCGTATGGATTAATGATCGCGAAGTTACCCAAGCCATTCGCAGCTTGGAAGTAACATCCCATGTGTCCGCGATCGCAGCCCTGCCTGGTGTCCGCCAAGCACTTGTCCAGCAACAGCAGGTTTGGGGTCAAAAGGGTGGCCTAGTTGCTGAAGGGCGCGACATCGGCACCCACGTTTTCCCCGATGCCTCCTTAAAAATCTTCTTGACGGCGTCTGTCCAAGAACGGGCACGGCGTCGGCATCTAGACTTCCAACATCAAGGTCAGGTAAAACTGAGTCTGGAGCAGCTAGAACGGGAAATTGCCGAACGCGACTGGAAAGATAGTACCCGCAAGGTGGCACCACTGCAAAAAGCAGCGGATGCGATCGAGATTCAAACCGACGGCCTCAGCATTGCTGAAGTCACGGCTAAAATTGTCAAGTACTACCACGAGCGATTGTAATAACAGTGATGCCGATTTAGTACCAAAGTTGCAACATTAGGTCTAAACTTAAAAACGGTTAAGAGAGGATTGCAAAAAATGGCATTCGAACTTCCACCGTTACCCTACGACTACAACGCCCTCGATCCATACATCTCGGCGAAGACACTTGAGTTCCATCACGATAAGCACCATGCTACTTACGTGAATACCCTCAACACCCTGACGAAGGACACCGAACTTGCCAACAAGTCACTAGAGGAAGTGATCATGGCAACTCACAATGACTCCTCTAAAGTGGGTATATTCAATAATGCGGCTCAGGTATGGAACCATACCTTCTACTGGAACGTCCTCAAGAAAGACGGTGGTACCCCCAGCGGCGAGCTAGCCGAAAAAATTAATGCCTCCTTTGGCAGTCTTGATAAGTTCAAGGAAGAGTTCAAAAGTGCAGGGGCAACCCAGTTCGGCAGCGGCTATGCTTGGCTGGTGCTAGACAGTGGTGAACTTAAGGTTGTGAAGACACCAAACGCTGCCAACCCGATTACGAGCAACCAGACTCCGTTGTTAACCGCTGATGTGTGGGAGCACGCCTACTATCTGGATTACCAGAATCGGCGCCCAGACTACCTCCAAACCTTCCTCGACAACCTGATTAACTGGGACTTCGTCGCCCAACAGTATCAGAAGGCGAAATAATAAAGCGGCAAAGCTGCGATCGCTCTTAGGTATTAGCCTCGGAAAAGCCTGATAAAAAACAGCCACGACTAGAATCGTGGCTGTTTTTTATCAGCGGTGACTAATGGCAGCTTGGTTTGATCAGGTGTGTTTATCTTGACATAAGGAAGCAGCGATGGCGACATTTAGTCTGCTATTTTTGATACCCTTGAGCAGGGATGAGCGACAGCTCCCACTGAGTCAAAATTATGTCTAAATTAAAACAGACTGCCACTGAAATCAATCTGAGCGATCCGCAATACTACTTCAACCGAGAGTTGAGCTGGTTGGAGTTTAACAACCGAGTATTGCATGAAGCCTGCGATCAGCGAACGCCGCTGTTGGAACGCCTCAAGTTTTTGGCAATCTTTAGTTCAAACTTGGATGAGTTCTTCATGGTGCGCGTTGCCGCTCTGAAGGAACAGGTAGCAGCGAAGGTAAGCAAGTTAACTCCAGATGGTCGGACGCCCCAAGAACAGCTCGAGGCAATTAGCCAACGCCTGCGTCCCCTAGTGACGCAACAGCACCGGGAGTTTGAGCAAGTACGACGGCATCAATTGGCCCCAGAGGGCATTCACCTGCTTGACTATATCGATCTGAATCAGGAACAGCGTACTTACCTGCAACGCTACTTTGAGGACCAAATATTTCCAGTCCTGACACCCCTGGCAGTTGACCCCAGCCATCCGTTTCCCTATATCTCCAATCTCAGCCTTAATCTAGCAGTCGTGCTCAAGAACCCTGAAACCGAAGAAGAACTCTTCGCCAGAGTCAAAGTACCCAAGGTACTGCCCCGGTTTTTGGCCTTGCCGGAGGAATTGGCAATTCAGCACAAGGGACGACCCGTCCACTGGACTGGCGTACCTCTAGAACAGGTGATTGCTCATAACCTGGAGTTCCTATTTCCAGGTATGAATATTCAGGAATATCACCCATTTCGGATCACCCGTGACACTGACTTGGAACTAGAGGAGGATGAAGCAGGTGACCTGCTACTGGCGATTGAGCAGGAACTCCGCAAACGGCGCGTCGGGGGATCGCCGGTAAGGCTGGAAATTCAAACATCAACACCTGAAGGAGTGCGAGGGAAGATCCTGCGGCAACTGGATTTGGACGAGAGTGATGTCTACGAAGTCGAAGGTATGCTCGGTCTTGGAGATCTGATGTACTTTATGGCATTGCCACTGCCTGAACTCAAAGACTCAGTGTGGAAGTCAGTTGTGCCGCCCCGCCTCCAAGGGATTAGCGAACCGAGTGCACACACAGATGTGCCGGAAGCTAAGGAAGGGAAGGATTTTTTTGCTGTGATTCGTGAAGGAGATTTGCTGGTACACCATCCCTATCAATCCTTTTCCGCCACGGTGCTGCGCTTCATTACCCATGCCGCCCAAGACCCGGATGTGCTGGCAATCAAAATCACGCTTTACCGCACTTCTGGTGACTCACCGATTGTCAATGCTTTGATCGCAGCGGCAGAAAATGGCAAGCAGGTGGCTGTACTGATGGAACTCAAGGCCCGTTTTGATGAGGAGAACAACATCTACTGGGCGCGGCGGTTAGAGAGAGTGGGGGTGCATGTGGTCTATGGTTTCGTGAGTCTTAAGACTCACTCCAAAGTTGTGATGGTGGTACGCCGGGAGTCAGACCGTATCCGTCGCTATGTCCACATTGGTACTGGCAACTATAACCCTAAGACAGCTCGGCTTTACACAGACCTGGGAATGTTTAGCTGCCGCGAAGATTTAGGCGCTGATCTGACGGATTTGTTTAATTATTTGACGGGGTACTCGCGACAACGGTCTTATCGCCGTCTGTTGGTCGCGCCGGTAAACATGCGCGATCGCATGGTTGCCCTGATCCGCCGCGAAATTGAACACAGCCAAAATGGCAACCCTGGTCGTATCGTTGCCAAAATGAATGCGCTGGTCGATTCGCAAATTATCGCCACTTTATACGAAGCCTCACGATCCGGGGTGCAAATCGACCTGATCGTGCGCGGGATTTGCTGTTTGCGCCCAGGACTTAAAGAAGTGAGTGAAAATATTCGCGTCCAAAGCATTGTCGGTCGTTTTTTAGAACACTCCCGCATTTTTTACTTCCATAACCTCGGCCAAGAAGAAATTTACATTGGCAGTGCCGACTGGATGCCCCGCAACCTTGACCTGCGCGTTGAAGTAATTACTCCAGTGGAAGATCCAGATAATGCCAAGGATCTGCAAGAAATTCTTGGTATTATCCTGGCCGATAACTGTCACGCTTGGGATTTGCAGCCAGATGGAAGTTATATCCAGCGACACCCTGCTGCCGAAAGTCCGCAAGCTAGCTCCCAGCAAATTCTCATGAATATGGCACTACACTCAGCTGGCATGACTGAGAAGGGGGTGTAGGGTGTGGGGTGTAGGGGGTAGGGTTTGGGGTTCTCCTACACCCTACCCCGCGCTTGATCGCATTAGAAAAGGCAATCGTTTACAAAAATTTAAGATGAAAGTAATTTTTATTACCTTCTGCTTTAAATAAGTATAAACGCATAGAACAAATTACACCAGAGGGTAGAGGGATTTTAGCCTCTCGCCCCCATAGACTAAGACTATAAATTCCCTTATCCCTACATTTTCTAGGATGATGATGTTGTCCTGTCAGCCTTCTGCCCTACGCGTCCTGGTTGTTGACGATCACGAGCTAACTCGTTTTAGCCTTAAGTTAGCACTTTCCAGCCAGGAAAACATAGAATTAGTGGGATTGGCTAGCAATGGCCAAGAAGCCCTAGAATTGGTTGAACTCCACCACCCCGACGTAATCATTCTCGATCTACAGATGCCGGTCATGGACGGTTGGAGCGCTTCTACTCAGATTAAACATATTGATCCAAATACTCAGATCATCGCTTATTCTTCGCTGGAAGACCCGAAATTCCAAGACACAAGCGAAACTAATAGCTTGGATGCTTTTTGCAAAAAAGACACCGCTACCCCAGAACTAATTGCTCTGGTTAGGGAGTTAGGTCAACGAGCCGCCGGTGGTTGAGCGGGGGGCACCAATCATGTCAGTAACAAGTTGCCCACTGTGTTTAGCGCCGTAGAGCCGTCGATTGACGGTTGCTCTCGGCGCAATTTTTAATTGGTCGCTGACGGTACGCTCAGCTTAATTTGTTTGGGCTTCCGGAAACGTGCGTTTAAATTCATCAATCAAATCGTCTATTTCTTCTAGAGCCTGATTCACGTCAATTCTCAAAGTGCCGAGGTTTGGTTGCTCCAACAGCTGCACCAAGGACTCGCGTTTAGTCTCGATTAAGGCAATTCGTGCTCGAATCGTTTGTGGATCCATTTTTACTTCCTTTTCCTCACTCTGCCTTTATTTTAACGGCCTTCGCCTAGACTCTTTCCCAACCAGTTACCCAAAAGCCTTAGATAATAAAGCTGAAGTGATTGCGAACAATACCACCTCAGTATCATGTTACGTAAATTTTCTCTGGGAACACTGGGTCTAAGTATCGGTGGTGTTTTATTTGTCGTGGGACTCGCCGCCTATTTTGCCAATAATGCGACACTAAATTTGGTGGGATTCTTTTATGGGATTCCCCTGTTACTAGGAGGGCTAGCGCTCAAAGCGGCTGAACTGAAGCCGGTGCCGCTCACCCAACCCACCACGCCTGAAGTTCTGGAACTGCGACAGCAGCAAGCAACTGCCACTCAAAATCAAATTCGTCAAGATGTCACCCGATATCGCTACGGTCAAGAGGCGCAGCTTGATACTTCTCTCTCTCACCTGGGCCTTAGCCCCACAGACGAGGAACGACCGATGCTCAAAGGGTTACGGGAAAAGGAAATTGAGGGGGCTTACGCATTAATTCTGGAATTTGATTCGCCGCTGATTCCCCTAGAGGTATGGCAGCAGAAGCGGGAGAAGATGACAAGCTTTTTTGGTCCTAGAGTGCAGGTTGAAGTAACCCAGCCAGCCGAGGACGAGATTGACCTGGCGCTGATTGCCACTCCAAAGCCAGAAAGCTGAACGTACTAGCTGTTGTTAGTTTTTAGCAAGAAAAACTAACAACAGCTAACAAGTAAAAAATTACTTTTCTAGGCGAACCGCGTACCACTGTAAATATTGCCCAGGCCCAACATCCAATTCGCAACTGGTGTCTAGCAAATACTGGGCTTGGGTCTCAACCGAAGTAAATTTTTGCAACTCTAGCGGCAAATCATCCTGTCGCGGGGCCAAAATTCCCTTCAGCTTTTCCAATAGCTCTGCTGGCGTCAGGAATTGCTCCTGTTGGTTGGGTTCCAGGACGACAAAGGCATCCTGCTGGTACATTAATGGATCGGGCATTTGGTGATTTTTATAACTTTGGATACTGTCAGTGCTTAGCAAGCAGTTGTTGTGGTATTAACAAATCGTTATTTTAAATTTTAGATTGCCCACACCAATACCTCGTAAATTTCGCTTGAGGCGATTGCAATTTCGTGGCGAGCTTTGGGAAAGATAGATTTAAACGTTCCCTTGCACTCAATGTGGGAGGGGCGCCGTTTGAGGCAAAGCGCGTACGCACCCACTAATCCATGCAACCGACTTACCCATCACTTGCCCTCCTACCCTTAGAGCAGGCTATCGACCGGCATCCCTTGACCGTTACGCCAGATACACCCCTAGTGGAAGTTCTAGGCTTGATGAGCAAGCCTTGGCTAGGCAGTCGCTCCAGTGCTACACCGAGTTATGTTTTGGTAATGGCAGAAACTGTCCTACTAGGCGTGTTCGCACCAGCCGACTTGGTGCGGCTGATTGCCGCTGGTAAGAATTACGCTGGGCTAAAAATTGCTGATGTAATGAGGCAGTCGGTAATTACGCTACGGCAATCCGAGGCCCATTCCGTGGTACTTGCACTCTTACGAATGCAGCAGTACCAAATTCACCAATTGCCGGTGGTAGATGAGCACAATCAGCTGGTGGGAATGGTCACGCGCGAGAGTATCCTTGCCTGCCTGCAACCAACAGAGCAAGGGGAGATCTTGAGCAGGGGAGCTGATGAAAATGAAGAATTTCTTTCCTCTGCCCCTGGAGCCCTGGAGCCCCCTGCCCCCCCTGCCCTCTTCAGTCAGGGATGGAAGGGGCTGTACCAGGAAACAAAAGCCCTAGACTTCACCTTTGACGAACGCCTAAAGCAGCTATTGCAGATGGGATGTCGCTTGTTTAGCCTTGAGGTGGGTACTTTGGGCCGGGTGGAAGGCGATGCTTTTGAGGTGATCGCCGTCTGCTTGCCGCATAATGCACCGTTCAAAATTGCTAAAGGCGACATCTTCGATTTAGGGCAGACCTATTGTCGCGAAACGTTACAAGCGTCAGAACCTATCTGCTTGGAGGCGCTCGAGCGCAGGCCAGAGGTATCCTCACGCTGCTTAGAGGCTTACGTTGGGACGCGAGTCGATATTCACGATACCCTTTACGGAATACTGAGCTTTTCTAGCCTCACCCCCCACCACAGACCGTTCAAAGCCGTGGACAAGCAGCTGTTAAAGCTGATGGCGCAGGTAGTAGGCCGCGAAATTGAGCGTTCCTCCGTCCAGACTGCCTTTTCTACGCCATGGTCGCGGAACTTGCTGCTCAAACAAATTACTCAAGAGATTCACTCTAAGTTAAACACCCAAAAGATATTTCAGACTACGGCAATTCAAGTAGGACGGGCATTTCGGGTGAATCGCGTCTTGATTCACACCTATGCTGCCACTCCTGACAATGAGCCGCAGATTCCCTTAGTGGCTGAATATTTAGAACCGGGCTATGAATCTATTTTGAATTTAGAATTTCCTATTGTTGGTAACCCCCATGCCGAGCAAATGCTAGCTCAAGATGAAGCGATCGCTTCCCCGGATGTCTACGCCGAGCCACTGCTTTTTGCTGCTGTCCCCCTGTATAGTCAAATCGGACTGAAATCGATGTTGGCGGTTCGCACCTCGTATCAGGGTGTACCTTTAGGTGCCATTTGCTTACATCAGTGCGATCATCACCGCCACTGGAGCCAAGAGGAAATTGAGCTGCTAGAAGATGTCGCCGCTCAAGTGGGAATTGCCTTAGCCCAAGCCCGCCTGTTGGAGCAAGAAACGAGGGCTAGCGAGCAACTGACAAAGCAAAATTCGGCCTTGGAGAAGGCAAGAAGCGAGGCAGAAGCCGCCAACCGCGCTAAAAGTAACTTTCTGGCAATGATGAGCCACGAAATCCGCACGCCTATGAACGCAGTGATTGGCATGACGGGACTGCTGCTTGATACGCCATTAGCGTCCGAACAGCAAGACTATGTTACAACGATCCGCAGTAGTGGCAACGCCCTGCTCACAATCATCAACGATATCCTTGATTTTTCCAAAATTGAGTCGGGCAAGCTGGACATCGACTCTCAACCGTTTGAGCTGCGTGCCTGCATTGAAGAATCCCTCAATCTGCTTGCTCCTCAGGCAGCGGAAAAAAGACTGGAGTTGGCTTACCTGATTGACCCGCAAACTCCGAATACGATTGTGGGAGATGTCTCCCGGCTGCGGCAAATCTTAGTAAATTTGATCACTAATGCAGTCAAATTTACCATTACTGGGGAAGTGGTGGTTTCCGTAACCGCCCGCCAGCTGGGAACCCTGGAGGGAGAGTCCGCCCGTTACGCTCTCCGGTTTGCTGTCAGGGATACCGGCATAGGTATTCCGCCCGATCGACTGGATAGCCTATTTCACCCATTTAGCCAAGTGGATTCCTCAATCAGTCGCCAATATGGTGGCACTGGGCTGGGACTCGCTATCAGTCGGCAGCTAAGTGAAATGATGGGCGGCAGGATGTGGGTCGAAAGTGAACCTGGCCAAGGCTCCACGTTTTATTTCTCTGTGATCGCCCTCGCGGTTGACCACAGCTTGGTTGACGACAAGAACTCACAAGCCCACTTAGCTGGGAAACGACTGCTAATTGTGGATAATAACGCTACTAACAGAGCAAATTTGATCCAGCAAGTCCAGTCTTGGGGAATGCTCACTCGGGCGGCTTTATCAGGCGCTGAAGCCCTAGATTGGATTAACAGTGGGGAGCCGTTTGACATTGTGGTTGTGGATTGGCAACTGCCGGACATGGATGGCTTGACTCTGGGGGCAAAAATTCACGTCCTACCCTCCCGCCAACGATTGCCTTTGGTAATGCTGACCCCTGTAGGCAGGCAAGATCTAGCAAATCATAGGCAGAGCGTTAATTTCACTGCTTTCCTCAACAAGCCGACTAAACAATCCCAGCTGTTTGATATTCTAGTCGGAATCATTGAAGGACAAGGCGATTTCGTCAAGTCGAAAGGCGGAAAACGGAATTCATCCTTCATCGTTCATCCTTCAGCCCAACTTGTAAGAGGGGTTAAAACACAAGCGGGATCTGACTACTCCTTAGGGTTGAAACCCCAGTCTATGCTCACTCCCAACCCCCAAACTCTGCGGATTTTATTAGCCGAGGACAACGCGGTGAATCAGAAACTTGCCCTGCGCTTTTTGGAGCGAATGGGGTACCGCGCTGATGTGGCAGCGAATGGTTTGGAAGTGCTGGAAGCTTTGCGTCGCCAATTCTATGATGTGGTACTGATGGATGTTCAAATGCCACAAATGGACGGTCTGGAGGCAACACGCCGGATCACTCAAGAGTGGTCAAAAAAGGAAGGAGGCGTTCCGCCTCCTCCACGTCCCCGGATTATTGCCATGACCGCAAATGCGATGCGCGGCGATCGCGAGCTTTGTCTGGCAGCTGGGATGGATGACTACATCAGCAAGCCCATCCAGTTCGAGCTGCTGCTCCAGGCAATTAAGAAAGTAGAAGTCGCCGTTTCACCATTTCCACCAGCGGCAGTGCTAGACGCCAAGGCGTTGCAAGCCTTACGAGACATAGGGGGTGAAGACGGTTCAGCTCTTTTGGCGGAGGTGATTGACAGCTACCTGGAAGAGGCTCCCAAACAGGTGCAAGCGATGCAGGCGGCGGTGAAGATGGGTAATGCGGCAGCAGTGGCTCAACTGGCTCATACGCTTAAGCCTAGCAGTGCCACATTGGGGGCGATCACTCTGGCGAAGCTCTGTAAAGAACTAGAAGCTATGAATAGAGATGGCAGCACTTCAGAGGCACTGGCTTTGAAAGTGCAGGAATTGGTAGCTGAGTACGAGCAAGTTAAAATTGCTTTGGCAGCAGAACGCCCTACTAAAGGGAGTCCTCCCCTGACTAAAGGTGTTTTTAGTTCTCAGCCAAATCGGGGAGGTAGCTTCTAATGTCAAGTATAAGCCAAATAATCATTCATAAACAATCGCCCCTGATCCTCGTGGTTGACGATGACAATACCATGCGACTGCTGCTGCGCCGCTATATGGAAAAAGAAGGGTATCAGGTGGTTGAAGCTAGTGATGGTGAGCAGTGTTTAAATGCTTACACCAGTCAAAAACCAGATCTGATTCTACTGGATGCTCTAATGCCAGGAATAGATGGGTTTAAGTGTTGTGAACAGCTGCAAGCCCTTGCTGGTGAAGATGCTGCTACCCAAACGCTACCAATCGATGGGACTGGATATGGCACTAGAGATCAAGCCCAGACGCGGGCGCATGACACGCCAATATTGATGATTACGGGTCTTGACGATAAAGATTCGGTAGACCGCGCCTTCGAGGCGGGTGCCTCCGATTATGTCACCAAGCCGATTCACTGGGCAGTTTTGCGCCAACGGGTGCGACGGCTCCTCCAACAATCTCAATTGTACAAACAGTTAGAGGCCGCAAACCTTGCATTGCAGCACCTTGCAACCATCGATGGCTTGACAGCGATCGCGAATCGACGCCGGTTTGACGAATACCTGGATCAGCAGTGGCACCAGATGGGACGGGCGCATGCACCGCTGTCACTGATTTTGTGCGATATCGACTTCTTTAAACTGTACAACGATACATATGGCCATCCAGGTGGGGATGAGTGTTTGCAACGGGTTGCTAGTGTATTACGCTGCCAAGTCCGCCGGACACCAGACTTGGCAGCGCGTTACGGTGGCGAAGAATTTGCCGTGATTCTGCCATCCGCCCACGCTGCCGGTGCCCTTCACGTCGCCGAAGCGATTCAATCTGGAGTCAGAGCGTTGCAAATTGTCCATGCTCAGTCTAATGTTAGCCAGTGGGTGACGCTGAGTTTAGGAGTAACGACCACTATTCCCGCCCCGGATTCCTCTCCGGCAAGGTTGATTGCGGCAGCAGATCAGGCACTTTACCAGGCGAAAGCCCAGGGGCGCGATCGCATTATCTTCAAGCAATGCTCCTGGTGAGCAGCTTAAGGCTGGCGAAGAATTTTCTCAAGCTTTAGCACAACTAAGATGATCCCAGATGTGAAATACTAATTTCCAGGATGTCATTCACCCGAGCTTGCTCCACTCTCGTGAAAGCTAGCTCCGATGAGTTGCGGTTGCGTGGTAGCTAAGTATACAACGCCTTACGCTTTTCAAAATCCAAAAGTCAGTATCTATTATGAAGATTTTATTAGTGGAGGATGACGAGCGCATTGCTGAAGCTTTGGCAGAAGACCTCACCGAGCAACATTATTTAGTCGATGTTGCCAGTGATGGTCAAGCGGGTTGGGATTTAGTAGAGGCTTTTGCCTATGACTTGCTCCTTCTAGACGTGATGCTACCAAAGCTTAGTGGTATTAGACTTTGCCAGCAGTTGCGTAACTGCGGCTATAGCATGCCCATTCTTCTACTGACTGCTCGAGACACTAGTGAGGATAAAGTCATCGGGCTAGATGCAGGAGCAGATGACTATGTAGTTAAACCCTTTAACCTCCAAGAGTTAGCCGCCCGAATCCGGGCTTTACTGCGCCGGGGGAGTTCGACCTCACCGCCTGTGCTTGAGTGGGGTGGCTTAAGCCTTGACCCTTGTACCTGTGAGGTCACCTATGCAGGGCAACCCTTGCATCCGACCCCAAAAGAATATTGCCTACTAGAGCTGTTCCTACGCCACGGTCGCCGTGTGTTTAGTCGGAGTGCAATTCTAGAGCAGCTTTGGTCTTTTGAGTCACCACCGGAAGAGGAAACTGTTAAGGCCCATATCAAGGGGTTACGGCAGAAACTGAAATTAGTAGGAGCTCCCGTTGATTTTATTGAGACAGTTTATGGCCTGGGTTACCGCCTCAAACCGAACCCATAACCCGATGTTTCAAGGTCTGCGCTGGCGTCTTCTCTTGTCTTACCTGACCGTGATGGCAGCAATTTTGCTAGTATTCGCCACAGGGGTTTATGTTTTTTTTAGCCGCAGTCTCTTTCGGCAACTGGATGAAAAGCTGCTGACTTTAGCCCAAGCTGCAGCCCCCAGTCTAGAGGACGTCAAAAGGTCAGGGGGTCAACTCCTGGATCAAAACGATAAAGTCCCGTGGCGCGATATGTTCAACCGGAACGAACAAAGCCTAGAATGGTTTGATGCTGACCGTAAACTTCTGGCAAGAAAAGGGACTCTCTCTCTTGCTTTTGTGCCAGAAACAGGAACTCAAACTGTACATAAGTCGCACAAGCCAGCTCAGATTCGCTCTTTCACCATTTCTGTATATAACGATGGCCTGAACCGAAACCAGCCATCCCTCGAAGGCTACATTCGGGCAAGTCAATCCACTGAGGAAGTAGAAACAGTAAGAAGTCAACTCAGCTGGGGATTAGGTATGGGAGGGATAATCGCTCTGGGACTAGTGGGCATTGGCGGGCTCTGGCTAACCCGCAAAGCGCTTAAGCCGATTGAGCACAGTTTTAAGCAGTTAAAACAATTTACTGCTGATGCCTCCCATGAGTTGCGTAGTCCCCTGACAGCAATCAAAACTTCGGTTGATGTTATCCTCAAGCATCCGGAGCGAATTCATCCAAAGGATGCAAAAAAATTAGCAGCCATTGCTAGCGCCACGGCTCAGATGACATATTTAGCAGAGGACTTACTTTTACTAGCCCGAACAGATGCAGGAGCGACAACAAGAGCCCGTGAGTGGATACCTATTCCCCTAAATAAAGTTCTACAGGATTTAGTGGAGCTTTATGAACCATCTGCGTTAGCCAAAGGCATTACTCTCAAATCTAATTTGCTAGCAGATGTGTCTGTGGTTGGGGATGCTGCCCAAATAAATCGTTTGTTTTCCAACCTGCTAGAGAATGCTCTGCAATATACGCCCTCGGGGGGCATGGTGGTTCTTTATCTAGCTAGACACAATCGCTCTGCGATCGTCAGTGTTAAGGACACCGGCGTTGGAATTGCTCTGGAACAGCAGCAGTTCGTTTTTGATCGGTTCTGGCGGGCTGATAAAGCTCGGTCTCACCGGCAGGCGGGTATGGGGTTGGGGCTAGCGATTGCGACGGCGATTGCTAAAGGTCATGGGGGGGAAATCAATCTCACCAGTCAGTTAGGGGTTGGTACCTGCTTTCGGGTACGTCTGCCTTTAATGTAGTAGCCGAACTCTGCGGATGCACTTTTTTGAACCACGACGTACACGCCGCGCTGCATAACCAACTGGCGACGGGTGAAAATGCGAGTACAATTCCACAAGAGTATAAGTAATTGACCGCAATCTTTGCAAAGATAGAATTGTTTGCCAGCAATTCAATTTGCAACAAGGGGCATGACAGAAAAAGCAATAGATAGCAGCGCCACTGGCTGTCTCATTCTCATTTTGCCAATCGCGCTTTTGATGATCTTCCTACTCGCCACTTGGCCAGTACTGCTAGCACTAGGTGTGTTGGGCGTTAGCCTGAATGTTTGGCAGCGCTATCAATGGCAACAGTGGAGCCAGCAAGTGAACCCGATCTTTCATCAGCTGATTCAGGAAAACCGGGGGTGCATTACGGCACTGGACTTGGCAGCGAAGGCCAACTTCTCGGCCCAAACAGCCAAGCGCTACCTGGATACTAAAGCCGAAGAATTCGCTGCCCAGCGTCAAGACTCCGAAGACAAGGGCACAGTGTATTACTTTATAACAGCCAGAACTCTAGGCAACATATTTGACGATAGTGAACCACCCAGCCAATCTAAGAGTGAACCATTTGCCAGCAATTCCCCAGCACTTCTGGAACCGCTGGCTCAAAATCAGCAGATGCCAACAGAATCACGAAAGGAGACGAGTGAGAACCAACCCAGTTCCACCAATCACGAACAGTCAGCTCCTGGATCTCTGATCCAAGCTGAACTCGCCAAGCGCCTCGACGTTCATTCCAGCACTGTTTATAAACGGAGAGCTGATCCAGACTTCCCAGAGTGGAGTCGCAGCAGAGATCCGGAGGGAATTGCTTGGAAATACTCACCCGACACTAGGCAGTTTTTTCCCCTGGAGACAGAGCCGGAGTGATGGAAGAGGAGGGG
>CAXUIG010000125.1:0-17677 GCA_964250845.1 uncultured bacterium
CTCTGCCCCTCTGCCCCTCTTCCCTTCCTAGGGCCTGATGTGGCAGCGGATTACAATGCCGCGCAGGTCGTGATATTACCGATTCCCTACGAAGCAACAACCACCTATCGCCGTGGCTGTGAAAATGGCCCAGATGCCCTGTTGGAGGCTTCCCAGCAGGTGGAATACTATGACGAGGAGCTGGAAAAGGAAACTTGCCGCAGCGTTGGAATTTATACACACCCCGCTGTGGCCGACACCCGCGCTGGTAAGTGTACAGCTGAGGAAATGCTGCAAGTGACCCAAGAGACGGTGTACCAGCTGATTCAAGACGGGAAGTTTGCGATCGCGCTGGGGGGTGAACACAGTATTACGACTGGTGTAGTGGAGGCATATCGGCAAGCATACCCAGGTGAACTATTCACGGTGGTTCAGATAGATGCCCACGGCGATTTGCGCTTTTCTTACGAAGGCTCAATTCATAACCATGCCTGTGTAATGCGCCGGATTGTGGATATGGGTTTACCGACGGTGCAAATTGGCATCCGCAGTATCTGTAAAGAAGAAGCAGATCTGATTAAAGAAAAACAGCTGACGGTGTTTCGGGCGCGGGAGATGGCAACGGATCCAAATTGGATAGAACAAGCGATCGCCGCTATCCCCACTGAAAAAGTTTTCCTTACCATCGACCTAGATGGAATTGACCCCACCTTGATTCCTGGTGTCGGCACCCCAGAACCGGGCGGCTTGCACTGGTATACGCTTACAACATTTTTACGACGTGTGTTTGCAACTCACCAAGTGATTGGCTGTGATGTAATGGAGTTGGCACCAATAGTAGATTCCGTAGTCTCTCAATTCACGGCAGCCAAATTGGTTTATAAACTGATTGGTTATCAGGCATTGGCTCAAGGCTGGTAATGCCGGAGTCGGTGCTTGACTTAAATAGGGTCACTGGAGACAGACAAACATTATACTGTTATCTTAAATTGGAGGCAATTGCAACTAAACTAATCCTAACTGCATGGGAATACCTTACCAGCGGGTTTTACTTAAACTGAGCGGTGAAGCCTTGATGGGCAATCTGGGCTACGGCATTGATCCAAGCACGGTTCAAGAAATTGCTACTGAAGTGGCAGAAATAGTCAACAGTGGCATTCAAGTCGCTATTGTGGTAGGTGGCGGCAATATCTTTCGCGGCATTAAGGCCTCGGCAGCTGGGATGGATCGCGCCACCGCCGACTATATCGGCATGATTGCCACAATGATGAATGCCCTAACGCTCCAGGATTCCCTAGAACGAATGGGGGTTCAAACGCGAGTACAAACAGCGATATCAATGCAAGAAGTAGCGGAACCTTATATCCGGCGTCGCGCCATCCGCCACCTAGAAAAAGGGCGGCTGGTAATTTTTGGGGCTGGATCGGGAAATCCCTTCTTTACCACCGACACCACCGCCGCATTGAGAGCTGCCGAAATTGATGCCCAGGTTATTTTTAAAGCCACCAAGGTAGATGGGGTTTACGATAGTGATCCCCATCTCAACCCTGGAGCCAAACGCTATCAAAGCCTGACTTATGGACACGTTCTGGCTCAAGACCTGCGGGTAATGGACAGTACCGCGATCGCCTTGTGTAAAGAAAATAATATCCCGATAATTGTATTTGACCTCTCGGTGCGGGGTAACATCCGCCGAGCCGTGATGGGAGAATCCATCGGAACCCTTGTGGGAGGTTTTTGTGAAATTAGCTGAAGCTGAGACTACGATGCAAAAGACGATTGAGGCGACTCAACGCTCTTTTAATACGATTCGCACTGGTCGCGCCAACGCGAGTCTACTTGACCGGGTGATGGTGGAATACTACGGCTCCCCCACGCCCTTAAAAACCCTAGCGAACATCAGCACCCCCGATGCTAGTACGATCACGATTCAACCGTATGACCGTAGCAGCTTGAACATAATTGAAAAGGCGATATCTCTGTCAGATGTAGGCTTAACCCCTAGCAACGACGGTTCAGTCATCCGGCTGAACATTCCCCCGCTGACAAGCGATCGCCGCAAAGAATTGGCCAAGATCGTCGCCAAATACGCGGAAGAGGGACGGGTTTCTATTCGCAATATCCGCCGCGATGCCGTTGACACCATTCGCAAGCAGGAGAAAAACAGCGAAATTTCTGAAGATGAAGCTGTGGATCAGCAGGAAAATTTACAAAAGCTGACGAACAAGTACACTGCCAAAATTGATGAATTGCTGGCAGAGAAAGAAAAAGAGATCACAACCGTCTAACAGAAGAAAGGGTAGGGTGTAAGCTCAAACACATTTAAATTACCTATTGAGGTGGGGGTGGGGTGTGGGACACCCTACACCCCACTAGTTAAAGTCCTGTTAGTGTATCTAGCTGATAGATACAAAACTAATATGTATGATTGCATCATCGTCGGCGCTGGCCCAGCTGGTGGGACAGCTGCCTATCATTTAGCAAAACAGGGTCACTCGGTTTTAGTTTTGGAAAAAGAATCCCTGCCACGCTACAAGCCATGTGGAGGCGGGGTGTCACCCGCGATCGCGCCATGGTTCGACTTTGACTTTTCTCCAGCTATTTCAGTCAAGGTGAACACGATTCGCTACACCTGGAAAATGGGCGATCCCGTGGAAGCAGAGCTAAAAACGCCAGAGCCGATGTGGATGGTGCGTCGGGACATTTTCGACCATTTCCTAGTGCAGCAAGCACAGAAGCAGGGGGCAGTAGTCCAAGATCATACCGAGGTGAAGGGAATTGAGTTTCAGAGTGACCATTGGCAGGTCAACACAGCAAACGGAACAGTCGGCGGTCGCTACCTGATTGCGGCAGATGGAGCCAAAGGACCGATGGCAAAATGGCTGGGATTTAAAGACCGCCAACGTCGCTTGGGTGGAGCATTGGAGGTCGAAGCAGCAGCGAAGGTAGAAAACGGTCACATCGCCCACTTTGAGTTCGGCATGGTCAAAAACGGCTACATTTGGAACTTCCCCAAAGCTGATGGCTATTCGATTGGTATCGGTACATTTCGGGGCGGTGAAGGGCAGGACTTCAAAAGCATTTTGACTGAGTACGCCAAGCTGTTTGACGTGGATGTCAAAACTAGCTCGCAGTACGGTCATCCCCTTTGCCTCTGGGATGGTAATCAAAAGCTGCATACCCAAAATGCGATTTTGGCTGGGGAAGCCGCCTGTGTGGTTGACCCATTTACAGCGGAAGGGATTCGCCCTTCGATCTTTAGTGGGTTGAAGGCAGCTGAAGCGATTAACCAAGCGATCGCGGGTGATCTCGATGCCCTAGAAAAATACACTTCGGCGATCAGCGAAGAATGGGGATCTGATATGGCGTGGGCGCAGCGTTTAGGAGGGGTGTTCTACCGGGTTCCTGGCATCGGCTACAAAGTCGGTGTCAAGCGCCCCTCTGCCACCCAGCGCATGGGTCAGATCCTATGTGGGGAAATGCGTTACCGCGATGTTGCTGGTCGCGCCCTTAAGCGCCTCAGCGGCAGCTTATTGCCTGGTATCGGTGGTTAACTGAACAGAGCGGCTTGTCTGGAAATTACCACAAAACCTCTTAAGTTTGTCCAGCACAAATAATGAACCGCCGCTGGTGCCGTAGCAGTATTCCCTCCTCCTCAAATTGCTGCAGCAGCCTTGTCACCGATACTCGGGTCGTATTTATCACCTCAGCCATTTCCTGCTGAGTGACTCGCAAGTCAATCAGCCGTCCTTGGTCAACGTCACGGCCAAATTTCTGGCTTAACCAGACTAAGAATTGCCACAATCGCAGGGAAACTGGTTTCCGGTGAACAATACTCAGGAGTTCCTCTGACTGTTGAATATGCAACAACAGGACATCTAACGCCTGGTACCACATATCAGACGGCAGGATGGTAATCTCTACATTCGTCAAGCACTCAATTTCGTAGGGCTTGAGCCGAGACAGGGCATGCCCCACAACATCCCCCGGTCCCCAGTATCCCAAGGTGATGCACGTTCCTGATTCGTTCCAAGTTAAGGTTCGAACAGCGCCCCGCTGAATTAGCCACAAGACATCTTCCTGTGGCGCAATCAAGTCTCGGCGACTCAAGAGGCGTTGATTCAGCGAGGAGAGTAAAGCAGAAGCAGAAGCAGAAGCAGAAGCAGGAGCGTAAATTGCCATATGTCTGCTAGCGATGAGCGCACTACCAAATGTACAAAAGTAATAACTGTATCAAAACATAACCATTGTTGCCTAAATAGCTAAAAAAGTATGATATTTGTACTAAATAGTCAGGAAAAGTAAGTTTTAGATAAAAAATCACTTTTTTTAACAATGACTGTTAAAGAACGTGTTAGGCCTTACGCTGGGTGACACCCTCTTTAAGAGAATTTGTCGGGAGGAAGTTATTTTAGCATCATCAGGCAAGATGACAGTTAGAGTGTCGCAGAGCTTTTGAGTATGACCATTTACTTTTACAAGGTGAATGAGCCCTATGGCTGCTTTTCCAACTTCTCGCCCCACGGGATTCAGTTACAGGGTATGTACTGGCCAACGGTCGAGCATTATTATCAAGCGCAAAAATTTGTGGGAACGGCGGATGCCGCTCTCATCCCGGTGATTCATGCAGTTCAGATGCCAGACCAAGCCGCTGCGTTGGGGCGCGATCGCACTCGTCAAGTCCGTCCCGACTGGGCTGGGGTCAAAACTCAAGTGATGCGAATCGCCGTACTTAAAAAGTTTTTGACTCATACAGACATTCAAGCAATTCTAATTTCCACAGGAGACCAGCTGATTGTGGAAAACTCCCAAACCGATTATTACTGGGGCTGTGGTAGGGATAAGACTGGTCAAAACCATTTGGGTAAAATTATCATGAATGTCCGTCAAGAAATCCGGCAGCGATGCTCGAAAGGAGCCGCAACACTGACGCCATGGTCAGTAATTTCCGATCAAATCAGTCCGGGTGGCCCCTGCTAGTGAAGTGACTAGTCAGAGCCACTCCAGATCAAATGACAAAGGGGAGGAGTTGACGAGAGCGAGTAGCAGCTTGGGCGTTGTTGGGAATTCGAATAGTAACAGGCAGTTGAAATAGCACGATATGGCGATTATTGCTCTAAAAGCCTGGTATCTCCAGGATTATGAGCCGATTCAAGAATTAGAAAAACGCCCCCACGACCTTCGCCTTAGTAAAAATAGTCTGTTGAAATCCGGCTTACGAGCAGACTTTTTAGAAGATAGTCAGGAAGTTAAACAATCAACTTGGTTTGGGCGCTATCTGGAAGGAGAAATTGTTGAATTTTATGTCGAAGGCAGTGGTGGCTACACAATTTCCAACATTGACCTGATTAGTCACGAGATTTATTTCACCAAGCAAGCGGTGATGGCTCAGATGGAGCCAACGATTTTCTTGTGCCATCAAACTGAATATGCCACCTCGAGTGAGGCACTAAGGGAAGCCGTGCGGAACACTTTGTCAACACTAAACCTGCGATCGCGGCTACCACTGACCCTAGTAGAATCGCACCGCCCCAGGGATGGCGCTGTGCGGCTCAACCGGACAATGATGCGAAAAATCCGCAAAAGTCTGCTGTTTGTTGCTGACGGGACGCCCATTACTCGAATTGAAGGGAAGGAAACCCCGCAGCTGATTCCCAGCCCGAATGTGTGTGTTGAAATTGGCTATGCGATCCAAAGCAAGCGGTCTGAGCACATATTACTAGCTCAAATGCAGCGATCTGACCTACCGGGACAGTTTCCCTTCGACCTACCTACCCATCAATGTCTGCTATTTAAAGACGGCGCAGAACTTAATAAAATACTGCCTCAGGTAATTGAAACTCAGCTGCACCGATTTAAGCTGTTTTCCTGATGGGAGTGGTGGGAACCTAATTAAGTAGTTGACAATAAGGGCGATGCGTTTAAGATAATTCTTCAGTATGCCAAGAACCCCAAATGAGTATGTTGTACATTTGCTGATGGAAGGTGGGCACCGCGAAGAAGTGCGTTTTCCCAACATTCAAGAGTTTCAGAAGTGGTACAGCGGCGAACTCATGCCCAAGGCTGCTTCAGATGACTTCATCAGCGTGCCAATCAAAAACATTCAGGGGGAGTACATGGTTGTCCGTCCATCCCGGATCATAGCGATCCGGGTGGAACCTCTCTTTAGCTCTAGTGTGGAACGATTTTCCTGAAAGATGAGAAAGACAATTGCTTTGATCACCCTAAGTCTGGGAGTGACCCTCAAAACTGCCGTGCCATCTGTTGCCCGTGTGCCAATGCGACTGCTCTATGCACAAAAGCAGGATGTTGCTTGTTGCAAATCAGAGCTTTTGGGTGTGGATGAGCAAATTTGGAGTAAAAGCGGCAAGCTCGGAGACAGGCAGGCGCTGTTGGCGGCGATTGCTCATAGTATGCGTTATCTGCAAACTGGCGATGCGGCTGCCTCTTACCAGCGGTATCCGGTACCTGGGTTTACGCGCGATCGCGTCGTTCGCAGTTTGGAACGATTCCGCCAGCTGGTTGTCACCTCCCGCTCAGCGGAGGAACTTCAAGCCGCTGTACGCCGTGAGTTTGTGTTTTACCAGTCAGTCGGCAAAGACGGTAAGGGAAATGTTTTGTTCACCGCCTACTATGAGCCGATTCATATCGCCAGTCGCGTTCCCACGGCGGAGTATCGCTATCCCATCTATCGGTTGCCACCTGATTTTGCCAGCTGGCATCACCCTCACCCCACCCGCGTCCAGTTGGAAGGAAAGGATGGTTTACTGGGGGATAAAAGTCGGCTGCGGGGGTTGGAGTTGCTTTGGATGAGCGATCGCATCGAAGCCTTCCTGGTTCAAATCGAAGGATCTGCCCGATTCCAAATGACAGATGGCAGTGAGATGACGCTCAACTATGCAGGTAAGACCGATTACCCCTATACCAGTGTAGGGCGAGAACTGGCAAAAGATCGAAAGTTGCCCCTCAAAGGGCTGACGCTACCAGTCATGCTTGAGTATTTTAGCCAGCATCCAGATCAACTGAATCATTATTTGCCACGCAATCGTGGCTTTGTTTTTTTCAAGGAAACCTACGGCGCTCCAGCCATGGGTAGCATCAACGAGCCGGTAACAGCGGAGCGCTCAATTGCGACGGATAAATCCCTGATGCCACCGGGTGCTTTAGCGCTAATTCACACCGAAATTCCCTTTTTAAATCCCATCGGTCAGATGGAGTATCGTAATGTTAGCCGCTACGTGCTTGACCAAGATACGGGAAGCGCGATTAAAGGACCGGGGCGTGTGGATTATTTTATGGGTACTGGCAAAAAAGCGGGCGATCGCGCTGGGGTAACTGGTGGGAATGGACAACTCTATTATTTGCTGTTAAAAGAGTGAATCCCAGGCTTCCAGCCTGGGGCTACACAAACAGAGCCCGCCTGCGCGGGCTGCTCAGACAGGCGATAGTTGGCGGACAGTAGAAACACCACCTCGAAGCAGTGAATCGTGCGATTTTGAGTGTCCTTGATGTAAAGTAAACGCTCATCGGGTGAGAAGACCATCCCGTTTGGTAGGGAAATGTCCTTAACGAGCAGAGTCAGTTCGCCATCGGGCGAGATTTTATAAACGCCGTTGAAATCAAGCTCCTTACAAATTATCCATGCTCCATCGCTTAATTGCGTCGGAGTAAGGCAAACGTGAAATCAGGACTACGTCCGCCACCGCGTACAGGAACAATCCACACCATCGCCATTGGCTCAAGATACCGTGCTCCTTCCAGGGGTCCCCAGTTATAGGACTCGAAGCCCAAATCTTCAGCTAATTGACAGACTTTCTGGTTGGCTGCGTCATCGTCACCACAAACATACATTATGGGTTTTAGTCCGTTATAGCCGGGGTAGGAGGAGTCAGCGAAGTTTTCCCACCCCGGCATGTTGAACGACTTGACGACCGGGGCACCTTGGCTCAATTTGGCGATTTCTTCTGCTCCTGATGTGGTGTGTCCCACAGTCAGTCTCAGACCATCCATTGGGTTGGTGCAATCCAAAACTATCTTGCCGTTTAAATCAGATGACGCGACTGTTTTCTTAGCAGCTTCGTAGGGGATTGCTAGGGCGATCACCTCGGAGATGGCGATCGCGTCTTCAACAGAGTGAGCCGATATCTCTGGATTTTGTGCAAGCAATGCCTTGATTTCTTGGCTTTCTGGAGCGCGCACACCGAACACCACCTGGTGTCCTTTTTTTGCCCATCCCAGTCCCAATGTAGAACCCACATTTCCGGCACCCACAACTGCAATTTTCATCATTTAAACTCCTATTTTTTACTTAGAATGAGTTAGTAAATGTACTATATTTCAGACTTGTCGTAATCAAATAAGACGGGGCTGAAAGCCTCCCACCGCAGGGTTCACCCATGAGATTAGCAACCTGATCAGTTTGATGGTTCCTTGCTGGGTCAGTCCAAGTTCGGCAGCAAGGTCTTTAAAGGAGCGGTCAAAGCTAATTGTCGTCTCACCAGACTCGATTGTATTGAGTAAGTATTGCAGCACTCGTTCACGCGCTCTTAATTAGAACCAAGTTTGAGGAATCCTTTGAGCTTACACATCTGGTTTTTCGCTCTTCTTGATTAGAATCAAGTTTGGTAAAATCTTTACAAAAGTTTAATTAGCGTTTCATTTGGACAAGAAACTAGTCATTTAGCGTAATTTTACGTTTAATTCGCGTGATAACACCTTCGCGTTGGAGCTGTGACAGAGCACGAGAAAAAGCTTCAGGGCTGATATCAAGCTCATCAGCAATATTTTTCAATCGACGATCTAAGTTCACAGTTTTGGGGTTGGATTGGGCTGTCAGGTGCAGGTAATTGAGAACTCGGTCACGCGCAGAACGGATGCTCCGTAAATCTAGCAATGTCCTTGTTTCGTGGAGTTGTTGTGCTAACCGTGCCATGAAAGCGGCTGACAAATCTGGATACTGTTGCAAGGCATTTAGCAATGGCTGCCGGGGGATCACAACCACCTGGGATGGAACATCTGCGATCGCTGTACAATCATAAGAACCATTGAACAGAGCTGCTTCAGCAAAACTCTCTCCAACCTTAAGCCCATAATGTTTGATCGCTTGCCCAGTTTCGGTGTAGCGAACTAAGCTGATTTGCCCAGAGTTTACTGCAAAGACAGCCCATGTCGAGTCACCCTGAAGGAAAAGGGTCTGTCCAGCAACCAAAACCTCATAAGATATGGAATCCCGTAATTCGGTTGGGAGGTAGTCAGATCTTAGGAAATTGTCGAGGAGCACGCTTTTTATCTATCTGGGGTTTGGGTAGTAACTGGAGTTTAGACTAATCGTCCGAAAATTAGGGTCTGATTTAAGTGTGAAAGCGTGCTATGAATCTGGAAGTGTTAGTTTAAACACCAGATTGATGAGAAAATGCCACCCTTGAGCGCAGGAAGGCGACTCTACCTAGACAGGCGATCGCATTCTCAACGAGACGGTGCCTGCCCTACCATTGAAAGACCGGAATTTTGGCGATCGCGAAACTGCATATAACATGCCACGCAAGGACCCGAAGGTTTATATTGATGAGTACAATTACTTTAATATCATTCCGCTAAATCCCTTAGATCGTACTTGCGGGTGCTTTAGCCCAACTACCCAACCGAAAACTTCAGGTGAAATTAGTGTTCAGGGATGAAAAAAACCAAAACTGGCACCTGGGGAAAGGGACTGTGCAAGCCGTCAAGGATTTGCTTGCTATCCGCCAAACCCTAATGAATTCCCACAAAGTGGCTGCAAGCACTTCCGGTCGTCCGATCATGGGGAAGGAGCCGGACTGCGAGCGCCAGATCTACCCGCGTCCGTGCGCTAATTGTCTGACTTGAGATGTTAGACGCGGGCGGTAAGTGTTAGATCGCTCATTCCCCAAGTCTCAAAAAACTGGCGAAATAGAACAATACTTGCATCGCTCAAGTCCCCATCAGAACCAATAGTTCCTCCTTGGATTAACTTCCCTCCATCTGTCCGAAAGCCCAGCACTAGTTCACCATTTTCATCTTTTTGGATAACCAAAGAACCCTTGGCTAAGATTTGACCAGCACGACTTGAAATATCGCAGCGCATGTGCTTTGTACTCCTTACATATAAATATAGTTAACCATGCCGAATCTGTGTGCCGTCGTCAACATGAGAGAAAAATACCCGTGGAATGAGCCGTAGGACTTGGCTGGCAGGCTACAAACAACTCTAGGGCTTATCTGTATGCCTCAGCTATGCTGCCAAGTCTTGTGAAGCAATTGCGCCAGCCAAAGCACTGCAAAGCGCGAAGCTTACCGTAGGTATCGCTACTTAGCGCATTGAGTCAGGATTGCTTCAATCTGGTTTTGCACCTGATTAAGTTCCGCGCGCTGCTCGAAGAGCCAAGCTTTTTCAGCTTCACATTGTTGCAGTGTTTCTTTGTGACATTTCTCTTGCTCCTCTAGGAGATTTTCATAAAGCGAGATTGCTTGTGCAATAACTCGACTTGCTGATTCAACTCGGTAATTAAATACTGAGCTAATAATTTCATTTCGCTTCTTGTCAAATTTTTTATTTGATTCATCAAACTTTGTAAATCCTATCTCAATAACTTTGCGCTTGACTTGGTTACTAATTCCATCGAATCCTAGTATTCCTGATCCAAACTCTCCAGCGATTGCAGCAGCTACGCTTGCTATAATTACGGGAACTAAGCCAATCCCCGTAAATAAAAATAATGTAGTCGCTAAAGCACTGCCCACTCCAATGCCGCCCCAAAAAGCTTTCTCTCCCAAAAAATTAGCATTTATGCCACTAATTGCAAAGTTTAGCTGCTCACCAAAATCGGTTTCTACTTGCTGCTCAATGCTGTTAAATTCTGTTCGTATTGTCTCTAGAGCCTGAGAAATACTCTGATCTAGTCCATCAATTTTTGGCTTCAGGACTACATACCTAAGTTTTTTACCCCAGTCATTTATATCTTGCACTACTTCTTTATCAAATTGATTAATGTAGTCTTGAATTAGTTTGTCTTGGCTCCAAACAGGACTGTGTTCAGAAGACCAGTTGTCACTCTTTTTAGTCACGCGAGAAATCATTTCTTCATGCCACTCCTCCCAATATTAAGATGCTGGATCGAGCACTAGCTCTATTAGTTTTTCTGCTAGAAGCCGGATTCTAACATCGTGGCCGCTGGCTTCCCCAATATGTTCCAAGATTTTCTGTTTTTCTGCTTCAGAAAATTTTATCTTTTCATCTAAAACTTGCTCAGATTGATGAAGGGCATGTAAAAATGCTTGAATAACCACTTTAATTTTGGTAACATATTGCTTGATTTCTAGAGAGCCACGCTCAATCGCCAGGAATTTTTCAAGAGACTGAGTGAAATTCTGGAAAGTCTTGAAATACTCGTTCTCACTTCCTTTAAGAATTGCATCTAGTGCCGCTTGAGCAGAAATGAAATGAACGCGATTTTCACCGGCAATGATAGGATTTTGACCCTGCACCAACCTTTCAATCCGCTGTTGCACTTGATGACGATCCTTTTCAGTCCGCACCAAGTCCATAAAATTTCCCACTATAAAAAGATTGTCGGCAGGTTCATCTTCTTTACCACCGTTTAGTTGAGTTTTCAAATCCTGGAGCAAATCGCGTTCTCCCTGAGTTAGAGAACGTGAGGCATTCGTCAGGAAAATGGCTGCATCCGTATCCTTAAGCAGTTTTTGAGTAATGGCAGTGCGGTCAGGGTTTTCGTTCAGTCCTGGAGAATCAACAATTTCCACACCATGACGGCATAACTCTAAATCAGGATGCTCAAAAATAATTTCCTCGATCTCAAAATGTGTCTGTTCACCACTGAAACAACTTATCGCCGCATCTTCTGGAATTGCTGCCTTGTCTTGATACTGCTCAAATGGAATTTCTTCCTCTCGTCCATCCTGATAACGACAGACTACCCGCTTTTGCGCTCCATATTTCAAAACCGTTACCGTGCCAGTACAGGGAATTGCTCTCACAGGTTGAATTTCTTCACCCAGCAAGGCATTTAGTAAGGTTGATTTGCCTTGGCTAAACTCACCTACAACTGCCATGCGAAAACGGTGCGATCGCAACTTGTGAGATACCTTTCTTGTCTCTTCTATAAGAGTATGAGGCAGAAGACTCCGAGTGGCACACTGATCAATGAGTTCGATGAGTTGATCGCAGGCAATTTCTAATTGTTGCCGATACTCTTGGAATTTCTTAAACTCTTGGTAAGACCAGGCAGTTTGCTGTTGAGTTGCTTGGTGTTCAGGTAAGCTACGCAAAACCATAAGCATATCGCTTGCCGCCTTGACAAACACGGCATCCAGTGACTGGAACTGAGCGGCGTCTAGTAGAAAACGAACCTCATCCAAAGCTGCTGGCTCGACAGTTACTTGATTACTGAAGCGGGCTTCTAAAACTGCTAGGTGTCGCCGGTTAATTCCTAAGCGATTGGCGATCGCCTCTAAATAGTTTTTCTCAGGGGGAGCTATTGCCCCATCTGCCGCTGACATTTCATAGCTAAAGCCAATCAACAACAGCCTTTCTGCTTCTGAGAGCGGAGCCGTCAGGGTCAGTAAATCATCCATATTACGATAAACCTTCTGCTGTTGAACTCCTCTAAGCATTAGCTTTGCCAACTGACGCATACCTGCGTGCGGAAGATTAAACCGATTAAGGGTTACCTGTAGCCGTTGCTTTTCCGTATCTGTTACCGTGCCGTCTGCAAAAACTACTCCCAATATCACTGTTATCAAAGCTGCCAGAAAAGTCACGGGAGGGGTCAAATCCCGTTGACTGAGCTTCTGCCCAGTAATGCGCGACAACAGATCAACAGCCTCAGAGCCAACCACCACAGTATTCATCTATTTTGTAAGCCAATAGTGTTATCTGTCGTCTAGTATGCTCAGATTCAGCCGAAACGAATACCGAGTAAATACGGTTATCTTCCCTAAAAAGACCAGTTAGGCTCGAAGAAATTAGCTTTCAACTAGGCAGAAATATGCTGTTTCAATTTACTCCTGCAATTCAAGCTGCTATTGACGCTGGCAGGTACGTGCAAGTCTTGACATCCGCAGGAGTGCCGATAGGCATGGTTAGAGATCCACTGACAGGAAAATTCGTTGCCCATGCAATCGGTGCTGTAGTCAAGAACAACTCTCTATCACCTCTGGTAGCTGCGTCTCAGTTAATTACGGGTTGGGCACAGATGGTTCAAACGCATATAGGATTTCAAGAAACCTACACAAGAGTTGACGGAGGATTTAAACAAACCTACAGGAGACTTGATGTTATTCAAGCTGGCTTGCAATCTCTCCAGACTAACGTGGGAGTGCTGCAAGCAACTACATCGGTGATTGGTGTTGGTGTTGCAGCTGGTGTAGCGCTGTCAGCAGTAAACCTGTATCAGACAATGAAACTGAAGCAGGCGGTAGAGAGGCTAGAAATCAAGGTAGATAACGGGTTCATCAACCTGGAACAAGCATTAAAAGACCACGGGGCAGAAATTAAGCAACAGATTTGGCAGGTTGCCCAAGACATAGAGTTTAAGCATCATCGCGTGATTTTAGTTCATGCTTATGGGCTTTTTATTCAGGCGCTCAACTGGATGCGAGATGCAGTAAAATTACAGGATGTCAACCGCAGAAATGCTCAACTTGATTTAGCAAAGGGGATGTTGTTTGAAGCTCTAGCAGATTACGACAATCCTCAGTTATTGGAAGGAAATTGTGCAGCTGGACTACTCCGTAGACGGGAATGTGCTTGGGCAATTGATCAGGCAATTATCACAACATATCAGTTACAAGGTGCTCATGAGGTGGTAAGCGATCGCCTTGCCCATCTCCAAGACAAAATCCGTCACGATTCCCTAACTGTTATTGATGCCTGTGAAACCGAAGATGAGCTTGATTTTCTCTTCCCTGAAATCAGGCGGATTCACGATCACGATCTAGCTGTACTAAACTCCTGGCAAAATCATGTCGATTGGATGCAAACTTTATCCTCAGAGGACTCAAAACTTTTAATTAGCTCTGATTTGAGTAGCTCAACCACCGTTAGCCCAGATACCAAGGAAGCCACAACCGCATTGGCAGAACCGCTAGAACAATTACTATATGATAATTTAAAGCAAAAGTCTCATTTCTTATCCCTTCACGATCAGCTTTTATTTATGATCAAGCCTGATTTACGTGGAGAGTCAGAATTATATGTTAGTCAGCAAGCTGCGATCGCGGGTCACAAAACCTTAGTCCCATCGAATTTGCAACAAGCGTCAGACTTAGCTGTCGCTAACCTCTACTGGTACTTCAAAGTTAGAGAGAAATCAGAGGAGGAAGTAACCGAAAATGAAAACATTTGAATGCCTAACCAGAAACTGACGCTGAGAAAGATCGCGATCAATGTATCATTCCATACATATAAAATTATCAAACCTGGACTCTGCAAGAGGTTAGGGGGTGCGTCTTGAACCCAGTTAAGGTTAATATCTACTATCCTTGACCAAAGATTTTGAAAGAACTGCATCAAAATCTATAATATGGAAGATTCTTTTAAAATTACCCTGCAGATCGTCATCGCCGTCTTCGCAGGCATCAGCGCTCAGGTACTGGCTGAATACCTCAAAGTACCTAGCATCGTCTTGTTGCTGCTGTTTGGCCTTATGCTCGGCTCTGATGGCATTGGCCTGTTGCACCCCCAGATGCTGGGTACTGGCCTGGAAGTCATTGTGGCCCTCTCAACGGCAGTGATTCTGTTTGAGGGAGGTCTTAACCTGGAATTGCGAGAATTGGGCAAGGTTTCAGGTAGCCTGCGGAACTTAGTCACCATCGGAACACTGACGACGCTAATCGGCGGTGGCATGGCGGCTCACTGGCTGGGTGAATTTCCCTGGCCGATCGCTTTCCTCTACGCTTCCCTAGTCGTGGTTACAGGGCCGACCGTCATCAGTCCCCTGCTCAAACTCATCAAAGTAGATCGACAAGTTGCAACGCTCTTGGAGGGAGAAGGCGTTTTAATCGACCCGGTGGGGGCAATCCTAGCTGTCGTTGTGCTAGACACGATTTTGAACGGTTATACCGGCCCAGTCGGGACAATGAGCGGTTTGATCCTGCGCCTTGGCATCGGTGGTGGCATTGGTGCGGCAGGCGGCTGGTTGCTGAGCTTGATTTTCAAACATGCCTATTTTATTTCAGACGAGCTGAAAAACCTGGTGGTTTTGGCGGGGCTGTGGGGCTTGTTTGGTCTGGCGCAAATGATTCGCAGCGAGTCCGGACTGATGGCAACTGTAATTGCGGGAATGGTCTTGGGAGCCGCTTCGCTGCCAGAACAACGGTTGTTGCGGCGGTTTAAAGGACAATTAACGATTCTGTGCGTTTCGGTGCTGTTCATTCTGCTAGCGGCGGACTTGTCAATTGCCAGTGTATTTGCACTGGGTTGGGGCAATCTGTTCACCGTCTTGGTGCTGATGTTTGTCGTGCGCCCGATTAGTATCGGCTTGTGTACGTGGAACAGTGGACTGAACTGGCGGCAGAAGCTTTTTCTGTGCTGGATCGCACCGAGGGGAATTGTTTCCGCCTCCGTTGCTTCTTTATTTTCGTTTTTGCTGACACAGCGGGGAATTAACGGGGGTGATTCGATCAAGGCGCTAGTCTTCCTGACAATTATCCTGACAGTGGTGTTGCAGGGGCTAACAGCTGGCTGGGTAGCCAAGTGGCTGCAAATCACCTCAAAAGAGACAACTGGGGCTGTAATTGTCGGTTGTAATCCCTTGAGTCTTTTGATTGCCCGTCTGCTTCAAGAACGGGGAGAACCAGTGGTTATGATTGATACCGACCCGGCAGCTTATCAACAAGCTCAAGCAGAAAATTTCCGAGTTTTCTTGAGCAGTGCTTTAGATACAGCGGTTTTAGAGGAGGCGGGGCTGGCATCGATGGGAACTTTTCTGGCTATGACTAGTAATGGGGAGGTGAATTATGTATTAGCTCAGCGAGCAGCTGAGGAGTTTAAGCCGCCGCGCGTCTTGGCAGTTTTTCCGCGTCACCCGGAAGTGAGTACCCCAGCAAATAAAACTAAAATTAACCAAGCTTTCGTCCCAGACTTACCAATTAAGACTTGGAATGAGTACCTGAGTGATGGGCGAGTGAAGTTGGGGACAACGACGCTGAAGGAGCCGGGATTTTCTTTTCAACAAGCCCACCTACAGGCATTGAAGCAGTCTGGAGAGTTAGTGCCGCTATTGATAGAACGGGAAGACCGTTTCCAGGTTGTGCCAGCGACGGAAGATTGGCAACCAGGCGATCGCATTATCTACCTCTTGCATGACCCCAGACCGAACCTGTTGAAGCGTTTATCTGGTGCCACCCAGTCAAATCGCCTCACGCTAGAAAAGTTGCCTGAAGTAGAGGAAGTGCCGATGCCATCGCCAGCATTGGAAGAAGTTGCTTCCGCAACTGAACTTTCAACTACTGAGATTCAAGGCGTTTGAACTAACTCAGCCTCGATCTGACCTGGTTGCCCCTGTAACTCAGTTGCTGATGGTATCGTCGCTGAAAAATTCATTTCTTTTTCCTGCTGCACTATACCCCACAGGTGAACAACGGCAAGAATTATTGCTCCAACGGAGACCACGTAACTGTGTAGGGTGTACAGGTGTTCAACAGTCTCAGTGTTGATAGCTCCACCGCCAGTGAGTATGTCTCGGAGTTCCGAACCAATGAAAGGAATCGCTTCAATAGTTTGTAACTCAATGCCCAAACGCCAGTAGCCCAGCTCATCCCAGTCTAAAATCATAGCTGTCCAACCTAGCCCGATCGCACTCAGCGTGAACAGAATTCCACTAATCCAAGCCGTCAACCAGCTACGACGAAATTGCCTTCCTAAGAACATCACCACAATTTGAATCAGCGCGATCGCAATTACCCCATTACCGGCAAAATTGTGAAGCGTTCGGATCAGCAAACCATTGGATACCTGGGTTGTAACGACTTTCAACGACTCATAAGCCCCGCCTGCAGCCGGTTCATAGTAAAAAGACAGCAAAATCCCGGTAATGGCAGCAAGCACGGTTAATGTGAGCATGACGACCGATAAGATTGTCGCCAATCGCCGGATTGTCGGGTAGGAGGGCATACGTCGCCGTATCCCTCCCCCCAAAGAACCGGACTTGACAGTTTCCCATCATCCGGCTCAGGCTCTCCCCCGTTTTGCATGTCTGTTCATGTGGCAGGATTGGTGGATTAGTTCGAGATTGTCCTCGTACTCTTTCCCCCCATCACAGACTTGTTTAATGTGATGCTGTTGAATTTCTTCTCCGTTGTATAGGTGGTCGCCGCACTCAGTACACCTCCACTTTTGGTTCAGGGCTATTTTATGAAGCCTTGAACCCTTGGCAAGTAGGATTTTTCCGTATTGGGTGCGTCGTTGCTCCCAGTACGAGGTCAGGTCGGCGTTGTCAGGGGAATTTGTGCCTTTGACTTGAACGTGTCTAACAATCGGAATTTGGTAGATTTTGCTCAAGGTGATAGTTTGTCTTTCCCCACGTCGATTGGTAGTGGTTGCTTTGAGCTTCCAACCCTCCTGAGAAATTTGGAAGTATTTATTGGCAATCCACCTCTTACCTTTGTTTCTGGAGTTTAGACTAACGCATGACAAAATGACTCAAAAGTATTGAGTTAATGA
>CAXUIG010000126.1:0-17660 GCA_964250845.1 uncultured bacterium
TTTGGGCCATGTTTTTTAAAAAAACCGCCAAATGTTTTCCTGTCACCCGTTGTGGCCCCCCGGGGGGGGGGGGGGGGGGGGGGGGGGGGGGGGGGTTGAACCCCATAGATGAACTTCCCTACCTACCGATCTACCGAGCCCATAATGATATCGATACTACCCAGTATGACGACAATATCAGCAACCTTCACACCACGTAGGATGTGGGGTAAGATCTGCAAGTTATTGAAATCAGCTGGACGAATCTTCCACCGCCAAGGGAAGACGTTATCATCCCCAATCAAATAAATACCCAACTCCCCTTTTCCACTTTCGATGCGGACATAATGCTCCCCCTTAGGAATCTTAAACGTGGGGGCAATCTTCTTGCTAATGTATTGATAATCAAAGCCGTCCCATTCCGATTTTGATCCAGCTGCCAGTCGCTTAGCTTCTAGGTTCTCATAGGAACCGCCGGGAATTCCCTTGAGCGCTTGACGAATAATCTTGACGGATTCGCGCAGCTCTCGGATTCGCACCAAGTACCGGGCGAGACAATCGCCAGCCGTTTCCCACTGCACATCCCAGTCGAAGTCGTCGTAGCACTCGTAGTGGTCAACCTTCCTGAGATCCCACTTCACCCCACAGGCGCGTAGCATTGGACCAGATAGCCCCCAGTTAATGGCAGCTGAGCGGCTGATGGTGCCAACGCCCTCCACCCGCCGCCGGAAGATGGGGTTGTCGGTAATCAGGCGCTCGTACTCGTCAACTTTGGGTAAGAAGTAGTCACAAAAGTCAAAGCACTTATCAACCCAGCCTTTGGGCAAATCAACTGCGACTCCGCCGATGCGGAAGTAGTTGTTGTTGACCATCCGATAACCTGTAGCGGCTTCCCACAGGTCGTAAATCATTTCCCGTTCTCGGAAGATGTAAAAGAAGGGGGTTCCAGCACCCGTATCAAGCATGAATGGTCCCAACCACAGCAGGTGATTGGCAATCCGGTTCAACTCCAGCATGATGACACGGATGTAGCTGGCGCGCTTGGGAACTGGAATATCAGCCAGCCGTTCCGGGGCGTTGACGGTGACAGCCTCGTTGAACATCCCTGCTGCATAGTCCCACCGACTAACGTAGGGGACGTACATGATGTTGGTGCGGTTCTCGGCAATTTTCTCCATCCCTCGGTGCAGGTAGCCGATTACTGGCTCGCAATCCACTACATCTTCGCCATCCAGGGTGACAATCAACCTGAAGCACCCATGCATAGAGGGATGGTGCGGACCCATATTCAGCAACATGGGTTCGGTTTTGGTTTCGAGCCTTGCCATAAATTTACCTCCTTTTTTCCTTGACACAGCTCAAGGTGTCTTTTACCAGGAAGTATAGGTAAGTAACGGATTAGTGTCTTGGAGATTCATCCGCTCTTTGGTACGTTTGTGCTATTTCTGCCGCATCGCGTTTGGGGTGATTCCGAAGATGCGCTTGAAGTGACGGTTGAGGTGGCTTTGATCCACAAATCCGACGGTGTGGGCGATGTCTGAAATCGCTAAATCTCCCTTTAACAATTGCTTGGCTCGTTCCACACGAGTGCGAATTATATATTGATGGGGTGTGACGCCCATAGATTGCTTGAATTGTTTGCAGAAGTAGTGGCAACTCATTTGCACAACTGTTGCCAGTTCCGTTAAGCCTAAGTCTTGATCAAGATGCGCTTGAATGTAATCAATCACTTGCCACAAGTTGTGCCGAGAAAGTCCCTCTGAATTGTTCCGTAAGATGGGTGGCTTTGTGGTGTAGTGTTGAAGTAAATGAACGATTAGGGCATTTGCCATCGTTTCGGCATAGAGCCGACTTCCAGTCCCCTGTTTTTCGAGAACTGCCTTGAGTGCTAACCCAATTTGATAAATTAAATGGTCGGAGGTGGCGAAATGTGGGATGAGTTCAATCCGGTCAGGGTCAAGCAATTCGTAAGTGGCATGAGCAAAAAGAGTAGGATCAAAACCCAGATAGATCACACCTCCGGCTTCGTTCCATTGGGCACGATGACCCACGGAAGCAGGGACGATCAAAATATCACCCTTCACCACTTGCTCTCGCTGAAACTGTCCATCTAGCGTTCGCTCTACCTGCCTTGGTGTTGTGACTTCTGTAAAAATGGCAATGCCGTGCTGTAGTGCGAAAACTTCAGGCGTCTCACCCGGAAGATGGTAGTCGTAAGCCAAATAAATACCATTCCACCCGGCTGCCAGACTGGTCAAAAGCGGCGCTCGAGGGAAAACGCGCTGATACCCCGCTTCCTTTTCCTGGGCGAAATCGATCAATAGAGGGTTGGCTTTTGGCATTGTTCGCTTGACGGCACCATCTATGTGAGCAAGAAAAAACGACCTATTTACTCAATCGTAGTCAAATCTTTCAGAACTTAGGCGGTTGAACGACCGATAGCGCCCTATCACCCTTGAGAGCAAGATTACCGTTCTGAATCAAGAGCAGTTGGAGACGAGCGCCCTTGGGCAGTGGGGCTGGTTCTTATTCTATTAAGAATCCCCACCTACTTGTTTTAAAAAGTGGGCAAATTCAAGCAGTATCGACACAAGTTGTTGTGTTTAACTGTACATTCACTGAAGTTATTTGCCAGCGTTATTTAAATTCTAAAAAAGATATTAAGTGAAATTTCGCTTATTAAAGGAGCTAAGGCTAAGCTAAGTTTAGTTGATAATTCTCCTCACACAATTGCACAACTATGCAAAATGCTCCTAATATACTCTCCGCGTGGGCTAGGCTGAAAAATCAGGAGATTAGCTGCGACCAAGCGCTGAAACTACTGGTAGATGAGGAAGGACATGTAAACCAACAACTGCTTGACCGAGATGTCAGTTCCAGATTTTTGCGGCACTTTACAGACAAAAATTCTTTGCCCCCGGCAATTCCTTTGCTACTGTGGCGTGGTTGTTACTACTTGGGCAGCCCAGTCGATCTATCCGCTGAGGCGATCGCTCAGTTGTGCGATCGCACCGGTGGCGAGATTAAAATCATTTCCATTGTCGAGAAGAGCTATCGCGCCTGGTTTCACAACCAAAACCTGACTCCTAACAGCATCAGCTCTGTCCCCTTGATGAATCCCCTCACCGGGAAGCTAGAGCAAGAAGACATCAGTGAAACCACACAGTTCAACCTCTCGAAAACAGCTGACCAGATTGGTCGGATTAAAACCCTGCTTTCGGGGGCTCTACGCAACCGCGCTAGCGATATCCATCTCGAACCGATGCCAGACGGTTTAAGAGTACGTTATCGGATTGATGGCGTTTTGAGGAATATTACCACTTTGCCCGGTGATCTTAGTCGGAAGGTGATTGTCGCCCTCAAAGTCATGTCTAAGATGGATATCTCCGAAAGCAGACGCCCCCAAGATGGGAGGATTGAGGAGAAATATGCGGCAGGATCAGAGGAAGAAATGGGAATGGATATGCGAGTCAGTACCCTGCCCTGCGTCAATGGGGAAAAAGCTGTAATTCGCTTGCTACCTCGGAAAAACCCCTATTCCAACATCGAAAACTTAGGCTTCACTAAAGAAACGCTGCCGATTTACAAAACCTGGTTGCAGCAGCCCCAGGGGATGATCATCCTCACCGGTCCCACTGGTTCGGGTAAAACCAGTACGCTTTACACCAGTCTGCAAGTCGTCGCGCAAGAACATGTTAACGTCGTGACGGTAGAAGATCCGGTGGAGTACGTGTTACCAGGTATCACCCAAACCCAGGTGCATGAAGCAGCGGGTATGACCTTTGCGGCAGGCTTACGGGCGATTCTGCGCCAAGACCCAGACATAATCATGTTGGGGGAAATCCGGGACAGTGAAACAGCTGAAACAGCAGTACGGGCGGCGCTGACAGGGCATTTGGTGTTTACCACGCTGCACACCAATGACGCTGTTGGTGCGATTCCCCGTCTCAAAGATATTGGCCCAGATCCTGGTCTGTTGAGTGACGCCCTGCTGGGAATTGTGGCACAGCGGCTAGCGCGCCGGATCTGCCCTGACTGTGCAGAACCTTACACACCCTCACAGGAAGATTTGAACGTGCTGGGCTTGGAGCGGGAGGAAGCTTGTTCACACAAATGGCGGCGGGGTCGGGGTTGCTCTAGGTGTTTCAATTCTGGCTTCCTGGGGCGGGAGGCGATCGTGGAGGTACTCGATATCGATGATAGGGTGCGGGAGATTATCTACGAAGGCACGATCACCCAGCTCAATCACTATCTCAGGGAAATCAACTTTGCCTCGTTTCGGATAGCGGCGATTGAAAAGGTAACAAACGGGGTGACTACAGTAGAGGAAATTTTGCGAGTGATACCCCGCAGCGCATTATGTAACAATGCCTTATCTAAAGACTTGACAAGTCAAATCAAGTCGGCGAGAGCCAAATGAGGAGCTAAAGCCCTATGTCTAAAAATGAAGAGAACCCCAGTAATTCGACAAATAACACAGCTACTCCTGCCAACGACATAGCTGAAGCCCAAGCCCCCAAAACAGAACAAGCAGCAGCAAAGGCGACAGCACAAGTTGCCGATATCATGGCACCGGAAACTACCGTGGTAGACGAGGCACCACCAAACCCCGATTATCCCCACTATCGGGTGCGACCTGGAGAGCCTATAGTCTTAGCTGACCTTGATCCGGACGCCTGCGAACACTACAAAAAAAAGAAAGACGTCGAAAAGGAACTGGAAAAGCAGCGCGATCGCCTTGTGGATTTACAACGACGCCTGTATGCCGATAACAAGCGCAGCCTACTGATTGTATTGCAAGCGATGGACACCGGCGGCAAGGATGGCACAATTAAACACGTCTTTCAAGGCGTCAACCCCCAAGGCTGCCGAGTTTGGTCATTTAAAAAGCCCAGTGAGGAGGAATTGAGTCACGATTTTTTATGGCGCTACCACAGGCGGACACCGCAGCGCGGGATGATTACGATTTTCAACCGTTCGCACTACGAAGACGTGCTAATTGTGCGCGTGAAGCAGTTGGTACCAGAGGAGGTTTGGCGGGAGCGCTATCACCTGATTAATGAGTTTGAGCAGATGCTCACCCTTAGTAACATTACGGTGCTCAAGTTCTTTCTGCATATTTCCAAAGACGAACAAAAACGGCGGTTAGAGAGTCGGCTAGAGGATCCAGATAAGCGCTGGAAGTTCTCCAGCAATGACCTCAAGGAGCGCCTGAGGTGGGACGACTACCAAGCAGCGTATCAGGACGCGATTAATAATTGCTCCACTGCCAACGCCCCGTGGTACGTTGTGCCTGCCAACAACAAGTGGTACCGCAACTTGGTAATCGCCAGAACGATCGCGGACACGATCTTAGCAATGAATCCGCAATACCCAGCGGCAGAGGAGGGATTAGAAAACATTGTGGTTCCAGATTGAGCTTGCAGTTGAAAGGTAAATTCGCCTGATTAAAACTCCCGGCGGGAGAAGATGAGGATAGCGATCGCCAATAGCAGCACTGTGTAAAGCAATCCATAACCAGCGTTAGCGATGAGTGTAAGTGGGTCTGGCAATAGACCGGAGCCATAAACTGCCTGGTTTTTCAAATCTAACCGGGATAAGTCTGGCAAGATGAGATACAAAGCTTGAGTGAAGCGTTCCAGGTCGGAGTTGTGGCTCAAGCGGCCTAATTCAACTAAATGTTGGCTGAAGTGTCCCATTAAGTAAACCCCAAAAGTCAGCAGCGTCGCTAGCACTGAACTGGTAAACACACCAAGCACCATAGCGACAGCAGTGATTAAGGACAGCTCAAAGAACAGGTACAGTGCAGCAAGGAGAATGCTACCTAAGGGGTAAGGAACGTGCCAAAAGTTGAGAATTGCCAGGTAAATAGCCGTCATCACGACAACCAGTAGGGCTAGCACTGCTGATAACCCCAGGTGTTTGCCGACGATAAACTCGCTGCGGCTAATCGGCTTGGCAATTAAAACCAACACAGTCCGCTTCTCAATTTCTTTATTAACTAGCCCCGTCCCGACAAAGACGGCAACAATTAGACTCAGTACACTCATCGCTGCAAGGCCAAAGTCCAAGAAAATTTTATTTTGTGTCGTAGCTGCAACTTCAGGCAGTAGCCGGATTGCGGCGGCGAGCATTAGAGCATAAAAGCCGATGATGTACAAGATGCGATCTCGCACCACTTCCCGAAACACATTCGTTGCCATGACGAAAATTCTGCCCAGACTCACTCTCTGCCTCCAGCAGGAAAATTAGATGGGGGTTTGCCCGCACCCTACACCCTACACCTTACCCCCAAGTAACGAAACCTCGGCTAAGATCAGAAACTCTACAGAATAGCATTGGACAGATGACAAGGAACGGCATCGGCATTCGCACGGCGCAACTGCTTCCCTACCGTGAGGTAGGCCAAATTCACGTCTACGACGGTGCGGGGAAAGGCAAGTCTCAGGCAGCTCTGGGCGTAGTATTACGCTCGATTGGGTTAGGAATAAATACACAGAGCAACTCAGACCGCGTATTGCTGCTGCGGTTTCTTAAAGGACCCGGACGAGCCTATGACGAAGACGGGGCGATCTGGGCACTGCAAAAAGGCTTCCCCCATTTAATTGACCAGGTTCGCACAGGTCGGGCGGAGTTTTTTGGCCCGGAAGAGATTACGCCCTTTGACCGCCTAGAAGCCCAGCGAGGTTGGGATGTGGCCAAAGGTGCGATCGCATCTGGACTATATTCAGTTGTTGTCTTGGATGAACTTAACCCCGTGCTGGATTTAGGCTTGCTGGCGGTAGATGAAGTGATTCAGACAATAAAATCAAAACCGGAACACCTAGAAATCATCGCCACTGGTAGAGCCGCCCCACAACAGCTGTTAGATATTGCGGATTTGCACTCCGAAATGAAGCCCCACTACCACAATCAAGCAGCCATGCAAGGGATTCAAGGAATTGAAATCTATACAGGTGCTGGTAAAGGAAAATCTACCAGTGCCCTGGGCAAAGCATTGCAAGCGATTGGCAGAGGGATAAGCCTTGATCAATCTCACCGCGTCTTAATTATCCAATGGCTCAAAGGTGGAACTGGGTACACAGAAGATGCAGCGATCGCAGCTTTAAAACAGAGCTACCCCAACCTAGTGGATCATCAGCGCTGTGGTCGAGATGCGATTGTGTGGCGCACTCAACAACAAGAGCTAGACTATGTAGAAGCAGAAAGGGGTTGGGAGATTGCCTCATCTGCGATCGCGTCTGGGCTATACAAAACAATTATCCTAGACGAACTCAATCCCACCGTCGACTTAGAACTCCTAGAGCAAGCCCCAATTGTGCAAGCACTGCTACGCAAACCCCGCGACACCGAAATTATTATCACTGGCCGCATCCATAATCCACCAGCCTATTTCGACCTGGCTAGCATTCACTCCGAAGTATTTTGCCATAAACACTATGCCAATCAAGGTGTCGAACCAAAACGAGGAATAGATTTCTAATGGAAAACACCAACTTACTAGATCTAGCAATGGGCGGAATCGGGTTCACTATTTTAATTGGTGCCTTACTAATGATGTTCACCGATTTTTGGACTAAAAAAACCAAATAAATCAACATCTGCGTTCATCTGCGTTCATCTGCGTTTCAAATCTCTAAAACCCCAAATCAACCGCCACCCGATGAGCGCAGGCAAAACCCGAAAACGCCACCGCATTTAAACCCTGACCGGGAAACGTACTATCTCCCACACAGTAAAGCCCCGGAACAGCCGTGCGGTTAAACGGCATACCCAACAACCCCAGCAACTTGCGACGAGGTATTGGACCATAAGTGCCATCCTCACGACCTAAAAAGCGCCGATGAGTCCGAGGTGTCCCCACCTCCAAATAATCCAGTCCTGCATCTAAGCCCGGAAAAATCTTCTCCAGCCGCTCAATCATGCGTCCAGCGGCGTCCTCCTTCTTCTGTTCATACACACTCGCAGAAAAACCCTGCCAATCATCAATCCAGCTAGGCGTGAACGTATGAATGACGTGATATCCAGCTGGTGCATTTGAGGGGTCAAGCAGCGTCGGAATCGACACAAAAATCGTACCCTCCGGGGCTTCCATTTTCTCCCAGTTTTCCAACAAGATATGGTGACACTCAGTATCGCTGGGCAACACTTCTGCCTTTACCCCCAAGTGCAAACTGAGGAAGCTCGGCGACTTCTGATAGCGTTGCTGCCATTTCCTCTCAGCAGCTGGCATTTCCTCAGCGGGGAGTAACTTCTCAAAAGTATCCCACCGTGTGGAATTAGAGACAATACGCTTAGCCCGATAAACTTTCCCACTAGCAAGCTCGACACCCACCGCACGTCCGTTTTCTCTAAGGATTTTCGTCACCCTAGCTTGGTACTGAATCTGCCCCCCAGCTTTCTCGAGCCCCTCCACCAATTTTTGCGCGATTTGACCGACCCCACCTTTAGGGTAATTAATCCCGCCATAATGCCGGTCAGAAAAAACCATACCGGCATTGATCATCGGAGTCAAGTCAGCTGGAACAACCGACCAACAGTAGCACTCCATATCTATAAATTTCAACACCTGCGGATCGCTGATATAGCGCCGAGCCACATCCCCCGCATTCTGGGGCAGGTACTTCACTAAACCGAGACAAGCCAACGGATGCTGGAAAAATACACGCGCCAGATATCGGGGTTCTTCCAGCGACAGCAATTCCATCCGGTTCAGGCAGTTGAAGACTTTCCAGCACTCATCATAAAACTGGCGGATGCCCTGGCGTTCGTGGGGAAAGTGAACAGTCAACTGTTGCAAAAATTTCTCATAATCCTGGGTTACCTTGAGGTCTAACCCGTTGGGGAGGTGATAGTGAATTTGCACGGGGTCGGGAATCGTTTCCAGGCTCAGATTGACGGCGTCGAGGGCACGGGTGAGAAGATTGGTAGTGCCTTGAGTGCCAAACCCAAAAATCATCGACGCCCCAACATCAAATTTGTACCCTTCTCGTTCGAAGTACCCAGCACTTCCTCCTGGAATCAGATAGCGTTCCAGCACCAGCACCAAAGCCCCCTTCGCCGCCAGTTGAGTCGCCGTTACCAGTCCCCCAATACCAGAGCCGATGACAATGACATCAAACGCTGGTGCAGAAGAAATGGCAGACTGTGGTTGGATGGAAGCAACAGACATGGAGTCAGCAATCTCAAATAAGTTTACGTCAATAATAAGGATTATCATGACTGATTTTAAACTGCGTGTATATGTTCCACCTCACCCGTTGATTAAGCACTGGCTCGGTGTCGCCCGTGATGCTGCCACGCCTTCAGTCCTGTTCAAGAGCGCGATGACGGAGCTGGGGCGCTGGCTGACCTATGAGGCGGTGCGAGAATGGTTGGCAACTGAAGAAATAATGGTGCAAACCCCCTTGGCTCCCTGCCCAGCCACTATGATTAATCTAGAGGTGCCGGTGGCAGTCGTGCCGATTTTGCGGGCAGGGCTGGCCTTGCTAGAGGGAGCACAGACGGTGTTGCCTTTGGCATCGATTTACCATCTTGGCCTGATGCGAGATGAAAAGACACTAGAGGCGAGTTGCTACCTTAACAAATTGCCAGAGCGATTTGCCCCCGAAACACGGGTTTTAATTCCGGAGCCGATGCTGGCAACGGGAGGGACGATAATGACCGCAATGGCACAACTACGAGAGCGCGGTGTTGATCCAGCTTTGACGCGGATTGTTTCTGTGGTGGCAGCTCCCCCAGCTTTACAAAAACTGGGTGAAGCCTATCCTGGATTAGTGATCTACACCGCAACCATCGACGAAGGCTTAAACAGCCAGGGGTTTATTGTGCCTGGATTAGGGGATGCAGGCGATCGCTCATTTGGCACTTAAGTAAGATAGTATGCATTTGTAACATCTAGCAGTAAAGTTGAAAAAAGTTGCAGCGTTTCCTTAAGGCGGTAACGATATGAATCAACGCGATGGTTTTGCCAGTGGCTTTCTATTTGGATCACTCGTGGGCGGCATCGTCGGTGGCGTCATAGGAGCGCTTGTTGCTTCTCAACGTGGGAGCGAAACGCCCACAGACGAAATAAATTCACGCCTGAATGCCAGCAAGTCAGACCTCAAGAATAGCAAGGCTAAACGGCGTCAGCTCCAAGCATCTGACTCTGATGCGAGTATCGAAGCGTCGCGTCGCAGCCTCGAAGATAAAATTGCCCAGCTCAATCAGACCATTGACGAAGTACGCATGACTCTGGGCAACGTGAATGGGAATCCGCCAGAGGGGGGAACACCGAGCGCTCGCTCACTATAGACCCTTGCTCCGAAAAGCACTGATATCGGTTAAATTAAATTCAATTCCCTCTTTACGTTTGAATTAAGCAGGAAACCTCAAATTCCATGAGTAACTCAGTCGCGCTACTGACCAATACACTGGTTACTTTTGTAACTATTTATTTCTATTTGCTTACTGCTCGGGTGCTCCTGACCTGGTTCCCGAACATTGATTGGTTTGCGCAACCATTTGCGATTTTGAGTCAGTTGACAGACCCCTATCTCAACCTGTTCCGCTCAATCATTCCACCGCTGGGTGGTATGGACTTTTCCCCAATATTAGCGATCCTGCTGCTCCAGTTCGTAACTGGGCTTCTTAGTAGCATCCCTGGGTCGATGGGCTTGGGGTTTTAAGGGGTGAGGCTGTAACCTTACCTACGAACTGTGCCGCTAAACCCAGCTGCCTTGAATTGCTTCAGCTGCAGCGGTGTGGGCTGGTTGGCAGGCACAGAGATTCTCAGGGCAAAATCACTGATACCTGGTGGGATTTCTTCAATTGATCCCAGACGGGTGCGATTTTGCATTACAGAGTCGTTGTTGGCATCGTAAATGCGTCCAAAAATATCAGCGTTGTAAACCGGTTTGCCGGAGTTATTTTCGGCTTTGCCGGTAACAATGAAGCAGTTCGCCACCATAGTGGTACCACTTGTAACAGCTCCTTGGGAAAGTTCCGCTGGACACTCCTGATAAGAAAGATTGGACAGCTTAATCTGTGTCAGTGCTAAAGCGGGGGGAGTAAACACCCAAGTGATTATACCCAGGAGGCAGGTGACAACGACTATAGCTAAGGCTCGAAACCGCATAAACTGCACCACGAAAAATCATTAAGGGCAACCCCAGCTTACCTCGGATCTTGAATAAGGAGAGTTGTTTTCGGTCATAATTAGGGAACCGAGCCTTGAAGCGCCATTCGCTATGACCCCAGCCGAGATCGAAGCAGCCCTGCAAGTAGCCTTCAACCGCTGTGATGCAGCCAATTGTGCTCTCAGTGATAGGCAAAAACAGATACTACTGCAAGTGGTCGAAGAACTGACGCACCTGCCGGTGGGGTTGCCGGATATGATAGCTACTAGCTCAGAATCAGATACTGCCAATCCCCTAGATGACCTCACCCCCGACGAACGTCAGAGCTTTTTGCAGTTTGTCCTCACACACAAGCAACAAAATCGCCCCTGGAAAATTCAATTACTGAATGATTGGCTGCAGGCTCGCGACTCCGGACCAGTGCAATTCATCCGCGATCGCTATGGACTTCAATGGCTTGATCGGATCAAGCCGGTTCATTTCGCTAAGTATGCAGAAGACGAAGAGGAAGCGCTAAATCTTAAAGTGGGCGATCGGATTGAAGTGTCGAATGGTCTGTGGGAGTGGGTGCAAGAAACCGGCCCTTGCAGCCGCGAATGGTTTCTTTGCACCGTGATTCAGGTTGATGAAACTGGCAATGGGGCCGGTAGTTCCACCAATTGCATCATCCGCTTCAATAACGGCGCTGAATACGAGATTCAAGGCATTTATGAATGGAATCGCTACAACTGGCGTTGGTCTCAGGAGTGAAGCATTTGGCGCATGACGTTTACCGGCGCTGGCTGTTGCAACCAGATTTGTAAGGCGGCTGCTCCTTGCTGCACTAGCATTTCCAGTCCATCCATGGTAAGGGCTCCCTGATTCTGAGCCTGTCGCAAAAACTGGGTAGGCTTGGGATTATAGATCAGGTCGTAGACAATAGCCAGCGGCGGTAGATTTGCCATCTGGGCTGCACTCAAGGGCGACGCCTCAACGTGGGGATGCATCCCGATTGGGGTGGTGTTCACCAGGAGGGTCGCTTGGGGAATTAGCGGCGGCAGTTCCTCCCAAATGTGGACTTGCAGGTTAACGTTGAGAGGTGAATTGACCCAGCTGTTGAAGAATTCCTCTAAGTTAAGCTGGTTTCGACCAGCAACATGAATCTCACCACAGCCCATCTGAGCCAAGCCTGCTACAACTGCCCTCGCTGCCCCGCCGTTACCTAAAATCACCGCCACCTCCTGGCTCCAATCGCGGTTATAGGTTTGCAGGGGGGCGAGAAATCCTTGGACATCGGTGTTTGTACCAGCCCAGCCGTTGTCGGTACGCCAAACGGTGTTAACGGCTCCCACAGCTTGAGCAATTGGTGAAACTGCCGATAACAAGGGCATTATTGCCTGTTTGTGGGGGATTGTGACGTTAAAGCCAAAAAGCCCAATAGCGGCAAATCCGGCGATCGCTACCTCTAAATCTTCCGGTCTTACAGGGAGGGGTAGATAGACGTAATCCATTCCCAGAGTTGCGATCGCGGCATTATGCATCTTAGGCGAGAGCGAATGTTCAACCGGATGTCCAATCACGCCCAGCAGTTTAGTTTTGCCTGTAATCATGAGTTATAATTATTAGGTTTACTTAACATTTTTCAGACTTCTGACCATGCAGGCAACCCCAGCCGCTTCTACGGCTCCGATTCCCGGCACTTACTGGCAGTGGCGAGGGCAGTCCATTTACTATGTACGAGCGGGAGAGCACTCGTCCCAAAGCCCACCGTTGCTTTTGGTACATGGGTTTGGTGCTTCCACAGACCACTGGCGCAAAAATATTACTGGACTTTGTAATCAGTTTGAAGTTTGGGCAATTGACCTGTTGGGGTTTGGACGTTCAGCTAAACCTGGTTGGCAGTATAGCGGCAACCTCTGGAGAGACCAGCTCTACGAATTTATCACTGAAGTCATCGGTCAGCCAGCTGTGTTAGTGGGCAACTCGCTGGGGGGATATGCGTGCTTGTGTGTTGCTGCTCAACACCCCGATGCTGCAGCAGGTTTGGTGTTGCTCAACAGTGCTGGTCCCTTGAGCGAAAACCAGTCTGATGCCGCTGAGTCGTTGCAAGCTGAAGTCCAACCTCCCCGGCAACCTGATCCGTTGCAAAAACTATTGGGTGACGTTGTGCGGTCGATTCTTCAGCAACCGTGGGCACGTTTTCTCTTATTCCAGTACGTGCGGCAACGCTGGGTGATTCGGCAAACGCTGGAAAAAGTCTATCTTGACAAGAGTGCTGTTACAGACCAGCTGGTGGAAGAAATCTATCGCCCCTCTTGTGATCCGGGGGCGGCGGAAGTGTTCGCCTCGGTATTTAGCACTCCCCAAGGCGAAAAAGTTGATGTCCTTCTCAAACAGTTAAATTGTCCTTTGTTGCTGCTTTGGGGCGAAGCTGACCCCTGGATGAACGCAAGATCCCGGTCGCCGAAGTTTCATCAATACTATCCGCAGCTACAAGAACACTTCCTCCGGGCAGGTCATTGCCCCCATGACGAAGTACCAGATCAAGTCAACTCCCTGCTACGCTCGTGGGTGTTGTCCCTTCCAGCATCATTTCACTACGGTTACCGGGGTTCCGATCTGAACCTGATGGAATAATTGCTCAACATCCTTGTTGTACATCCGAATACAACCGTGAGAGGCTGATTTGCCTACTGACTCAGTATTAGGGGTGCCGTGAAAGCCAATCCAATTCTTACCGTCTGTCCAAAATCCAATCCAGTAGTGACCAAGAGGATTTTCAGGAGTGCCCCCCTCGATAGCCTCGCCTGTGAAAGGGTTTATCCAAGTAGGATTCCGCAGCATCTGAGCTACTTGGAAATTGCCAGTTGGGGTTTTCCAGCCACGGCGACCTACTGCAACCGGATAAGTGTTAATTGCGGTTGTTCCTTGATAGACGGTTACGTGATGGCGGCTAAGACTGATCTCTAGGCTAGTGGGTTGACTAACTGAATTGTAGGAATACTGAGTTTTTTTAGCAACTGAATGGGAGGCAGTATCAGTAACAACAATTGGCTCAGACACTAACGGCAGTTGGGAGATAAAAGTTAACCCACATACCCAGACCAAACTAACTAGCCTGACTGATTGCTTTAGCATCTTAATGTTTAACTTGTATGCCAGAAATCATCTCAGATAAAAAAGGCTGCTGCCTTAGATATAGGGTCGATGGAAGGCGAAATCACCTTTGGCTCGACCACTTTGAGGGCAGCAGTCACTATTTTAAATCAACTATTGACCAGCAGCAAAGCCAACCACGTTGGCAGTCTCTGTAGACTTATAATTTCCCTAGAAAATTACCAGAGACCTCTTACAGCACCTGATGAGGAGCCCGCACGTTTTGCTCTGCGGCGCGTATGTCTTGTAGTTGTCTTAGTTGTTGTAGTTGTTGTACTTGTACTGCTGCTAGAGCCCCCCGTAGTTGAACTCGAACCACCTGTAGATGATCCACCACTTGAGGAGCCAGCGCCTGTGCTGGGGCTAGCGGCAGGTGATGTTGTATCTGTGCTGGGGCTAGCGGCAGGTGATGTTGTATCTGTGCTGGGGCTAGCGGCAGGTGATGTTGTGTCTGTGCTGGGGCTCTGAGCTAATAATTGCCTATTTGCTGCGTTAGACTGAGCAACGCCAGGCTGAAGGTTAGGATTGAACTCCGCCAATGCTGGCAGACTCAGTAAAGCACTGGCACTAGCAACTCCTACTAGGCTAGCAAGGTTTTTTAGCAAATTTTTACTCTTGTGTCCGCTCATTGTATCTCCTCACTTTGTATACTTCAAGCTTTGCGAGCTTCTGTGCCATCTTTTCAAATTTGAACAACATGCTGACGGCCAAAAAGTATTTTAATTGGTATTAGCCATGTCATTCATACTTTTAAAGACATATTTTTTGATCAGCTCGTCTTCTACAAACTACCCCTGTCGACTTTCGTGCTCGTCTGTCTAAGGGATGATCTAATGCTACCTTAAGTTGAAGACATTATAAATACTAAACTCTCTAGCAGAGCATTTTATTTCTTTAATGAATGAAAACTTATCACTTCAATTTTTTTCATGGTTTTAGCCGGAAAAAATTGTCTATTTGTCCATCCTTAAATAGAGATACCATAATATCATCCTCAGATTTGCTAGCCCAGGCTGCGTGATCTGAATATGATGGAGTGAGTGCCTTTAGCAGAGTCAGGCGTGTCAGTTGGCCTGCTATGCTAGCTGTTATGCTCTGGAAATAGGATATAGGTAAATCCGCATGAAGTCAACCACCACTCACGCATTTAAGGAATGGGCTGTTGGCGTCGATGCCTTGGAACAGGGCAAAACGATTATGCTGCTACGCAAAGGTGGCATCCACGAGGAAGGTGGGCGTTTCCAAGTTGCCCACGACCAGATTTTGCTCTACCCCACATATGAGCATCAACAGCCACAACAGCTAAAACCTAACTATGCAAGTCTTGTAACCCCAGTGCCATCCGGCTGGCATCCAGAAACGATCCGGATTGGCGCGTATGCTCAAATTACTGATGTTCTTCGCGTGAGTGATGAGCAAGTTGTCTGGGCGTTGCTACCCTTCCATATTTGGAACGAGCAATTTGTGAGCGATCGCCTCAAATGGAAACCGCGTCAGCCGCTATATGTACTCCTGCTGCGTACCTACAGGCTAGCCTCAGCGCCAGTCATTCCCTATCGCCAAGAATACGGGGGCTGCAAGTCCTGGATTGACTTGGCTGAAACGATTTCAATCGAGGGGGCAACGCCAGTTATAGATGACGCAGCTTACACTAAACAGGTGGCTGAGCTTTGCCTAATTGTTGAGGAAAAATCCTCTGCCATTAACCAGCTGCATCGGCGTTGATGCGGTGTGCCAGGACGTTAAAAACCACTTTTAGCACAGTGGTGATGATTGTGCTGTCGCCAGGAGAGCCAGTTGCCAGCGTAGACGATTTTCGGTTACTGACCTCGACTCACGAACACAAACCCTCTTGTCTTACCTGAAGTTTTATCCATTGTTGCCATCGCCTGCCACAGGTCTGCTGCTTTCACCCAGACTGGCGGGTACTTGTAGCGTGAAACGTCCAAGATTAAAAAGCGATCCGTCTGCTCATTATAAGCGGCTAAGGGAGAGATATGACCTCCTTTCTCCTCACCAATGATTTTACGTAAGAAGTTAACCAAGACGAAATTACCCGGTTTTTTCAAATTTTCTACTGCCAGTTTACGAAACTCTTCTAAAGGGGTGTTTGCACTGTGGTAAACCTTCACCTTAACAGGATAGGTTGCTAATAGTTGACCCAACTGATCTAGAGTCATCCCCTGACGAGCAACAACTTCAGAGGGTAGGACTTTTCGGGTTTGTTCGTTGTTAAAGAAGTTCTTCTGCGTAAACACATGGTAAGGAGAATATTCAGGGGCTACAGGTGCGGGAACCGACAACGCATTCAGCACCATGACCATGCTGGCAACTCCACAATAGGCTTGGTTGTTTTGGGTGACGAACTGCTCACTCAGAGGCCAATATGCTTCTCGGGCTTTGCTGTTAAGCAATAACTGCTCTCCTTGTGCTGAGCTGAAGGCAATTAGGTTAGGGGGGAGAGTCAGTGTCTGGGCGAGTACACTGCCACTGCCAACATACAGGCTCAGAATCAAAGCCCTTACAGGCATGCTGATAGTTTTGATTTTACCAGTCTTCATAAAGATTTGTCATTAAGAAATAAACTAATAATCACCTAAATTGAAGAAAAAAGATAGCAGAATGAGTATTATTACTCAAGCATATGACTATGCTGCCACTAATCCAGACCAACTCCTCTCTGCGCTGGAAGGTCATCTGCTGCTAGTGGTAGTTCCCCTGAGCATTGGCTTGGGGGTGGGTTTGCCGTTAGGGCTCCTGAGCGCGCGATCGCGGGTGGCGTCTACCTTATTAATTAATAGCTTTAATGCTCTGCGGGTGATACCTAGTTTGGCAATTTTGTTTCTTGCCATCCCCTATTTTGGACTGAGCTTTCAATCAGCAGCGATCGCACTCACTCTTCTGGTGATGCCTCCAATTCTGATCAGCACAGATGTTGCTTTTCGCGGCATTGATCCGGCGATTCGAGAGGCGGCATTTGGGATGGGCATGTCACCAAGTCAAGTCCTGCGGCAAGTAGAAATTCCCTTGGCACTCCCCGTAATCATTGCAGGCATTAAAACCGCGACAGTTGAAGTGATTGCCAGCGCTACTCTGGCGGCTTTTATTGGTGCAGGCGGTTTAGGCACCTTTATAGTCCTTGGTTTTTCGCTCTACGACAATGCCATTCTTCTAGTCGGTGCGATTCCTGTCGCCCTGCTGGCAATAATTGCTGAATTCAGTCTGAGTACTCTGCAAAGGTCTTTAGAGCCGCCAGTAAGATGAGATAAACTGCTGTTGAATTGGATGTTGAATTGCTGTAATCCACTCACAGCAATAGTTTTGTCAATTCCACATCCTAGTTTTGATCGACGGAGGGGGGGGAGTGTCCCCCTTTCAAGGGTAGGTTTTTAAGATTCAGGCAGAGGAGAAGACAGGAATCCTGGA
>CAXUIG010000127.1:0-17585 GCA_964250845.1 uncultured bacterium
CCCCCTCACCTATTACCTTTCCCTCCCAGAGCGCATCCAATCTCGACCCCTGCCCCCGGTGGAAGTGGTGGATATGCGACAGGAGTTGCAGCAAGGGAATCGCTCCATTTTCAGCCGCTCACTTCAGGATGCCTTGCAACAGTTGCACTCTTCGGGTCAACAGGGGATTCTGTTCATCAACCGACGGGGACACAGTACGTTTGTTTCTTGCCGCAGCTGTGGTTATGTGATTGAGTGTCCTAACTGTGATGTCTCTTTGGCGTATCACCATACCGAGTCAGGAGCGCCTGAGTTACTGCGTTGTCATTACTGTAACTATGGGCGATCGCACCCCCGCAATTGCCCCGAATGTAGTTCCCCTTACTTGAAATTCTTTGGTAGTGGCACCCAGAGAGTTGCACAGGAATTGGCGCGGCAGTACCCTGAGTTGCGCTTTATCCGGTTTGATAGCGATACCACCCGCACTAAGGGGTCCCATCGGACTTTGCTAACTAGGTTTGCTAATAGGGAAGCTGACCTGTTGGTAGGAACTCAAATGCTCACCAAAGGGCTGGATCTCCCTCAAGTGACACTGGTGGGCGTCGTGGCAGCTGATGGATTGCTGCATCTGGCGGATTACCGGGCAAGTGAGCGGGCGTTTCAAACGTTGACTCAGGTAGCTGGAAGGGCTGGTCGTGGAGATGATCCTGGTCGGGTGATTGTGCAAACTTACTCCCCAGAGCATCCAGTGATTCAGGCGGTGCAGCGGCACGAGTATGAATCTTTCACTGAGGCAGAATTACAACAACGCGCAGCGCTGAACTATCCCCCCTATGGGCGGCTGATTCTTTTACGATTGAGCAGCACTGACCCTACTGTTGTCCAGAATACTGCCCAGATGCTGGCAGTGTTGTTACGTCCTGATTCTGAGTCCTTGGACACTGCGATATCCAGTTACGAAATACTAGGTCCCGCCCCCGCTGGTATCTTACGGGTATCCAACCGTTATCGCTGGCAGATTTTGCTCAAGTTGCCTCATGGAGTAGTGCCATTGCCAGATTGGAATCATGTGCGATCGCTCTGCCCCTCCTCTGTTAGCCTCACTATCGATGTTGACCCGCTGAATCTGATGTGATGCTGTAGACGCCCTGATCAGGATTAATGCCCATTCGAGGTTAACCGATCTGCCAAAGTTTAGAGTTGCGATGGATCAATCTCGACTCCCATTGACCGCAACCGCTCTAGGAGCTGCTCTTTCTGCCGTCGCTCTTGCTCCAACTGAGATGCAACAGCATCAGCCCGAAGTCGTTCCTGCAATGCCCGAAGTCGTTCCTGGTCAGCCCGAAGTCGTTCCTGCAATGCCTGTTCAGCTCCGGTGGGAATTACTCTGCCATCTCGGTCACACCAACGCAGCCACAGCCCTGGCTGGGCTTCAAACTCTCCCTCCCAGAGCGTTAACCCCAGCCCGACTGTCTCTAACCAGGGTTGTGCCAGTTCCACATACTTGCCTTGAGTCAGTCCATAGACTCGCAGTAAGGCACCGTTCATCTGTTCTGGCTCTTGAAGCTGCTGCAAGGGGTCAAACACTGCATAATAAGCGACGCCAATCCTTGCATAGTCGTTCTTTTTGCGACCCAGCTCGTTACCGACCTTGTTGGAAACGACTTCTATAGCAACATCTGGCACTTTGCCAAATTCCCAGACGAAGTAACTGCGGTTTCGCTTCTGTGACCAGTCAGCTGGCATCTGCACGCCTAGGCTCAGGAAGACATCTGGAACAACTGGGTCTTGCTTGAGAGCGAAGAAGACCCCCACATTGGCGGCGGCGATGAACGGAGCAGGCAGCACTCCCAAACTGTAAAGTGGTTCGACTAGCAACCGTTGCTGCTTCTCGGATTGAAAGTTATCCACCGGCGTATCATCCTCAATCACAAGGTCGCTGATGTCAGGAATGGCGATTTCTTCTGTGTTGAGCAGCTTCTGAGTCATAGAGCCGACATTGGGTTAACTTAACACTATGCTACTTTACTCCTTTGATCTATTGTTAACCTTTCGTGTCTCAACAGAAGCCTTCTCGAACTCTGGCTGCGATTGCTGGGATTGTTGCTGCTGCAACCTTAATCAGTAAAATCTTCGGCCTAGTGCGCACTCAAGCGATGGCAGCAGCCTTTGGTGTGGGTGATGCCGTTAATGCTTACAACTATGCCTACGTGATCCCTGGCTTTTTTTGGGTGCTGCTGGGCGGTATCAATGGACCATTCCACACCGCCATCGTCAGCGTTATCGCTAAGCGCAAGCAAGAAGAAGCAGCCCCCTTGGTCGAAACCATCACCACACTAGTCGGTGGGGTGCTATTGCTGGTCAGCATTGGGTTGATCATCTTTGCCGATTTCTTCATTCATCTGGTGGGTCCAGGCTTAAATCATACAGCCCATGCGATCGCTATCCAACAACTTCAGTTCATGGCACCAATGGCAGTCTTGGCGGGACTTACCGGCATTGGCTTTGGCACCCTCAATGCCGCAAATCAATACTGGCTGCTCTCCCTGAGTCCCTTATTTTCCAGTATTACGGTGATTGGGGGACTGGGCATCTTAGCCATGCAACTGGGAAGCAATATTACCAGCTCCTACTACGCCCAGCTGGGCGGACTAGTTTTGGCCTGGGGAACGTTGGTCGGAGCCATCTTGCAATGGTTGGTGCAGCTGGTTGCCCAGTCTCGTGCTGGCATGGGCAATTTCCGCCTGCGGTTTGATTTTAATCAGTCTGGGGTGCAGGAAGTGATCAAGATTATGGTCCCGGCGACATTTTCTTCCGGCATGATGCAGATTAATGTTTACACCGATCTCTTTTTCGCTTCTTATATTCCCGGTGCTGCCGCTGCCTTCAACTATGCCAATCTGATAGTCCAGACTCCATTGGGAATTATCTCCAATGTGATTTTGCTGCCCCTATTGCCGATGCTTTCCCGGCTTGCTGACCCAGCTGATTGGGCCAATCTCAAACTGCGGATTCGTCAAGGATTACTGCTTACAGCTGTCACCATGCTGCCGCTGGGTGCCCTGATAGTGGCGTTGGCATTTCCCATCGTGAGAATTGTTTATGAGCGTTACGCCTTCAAACAGTCAGACTCTCACCTAGTGACATCAGTCCTGATCGCTTACGGCATCGGGATGTTTGTCTACTTAGGGCGTGATGTCCTAGTGCGGGTGTTTTATGCCTTGGGCGATGGCCACACGCCGTTTCGCATCAGTATGGTGAATATCTTTCTCAACGCCCTACTCGATTATATTCTCGTTAAACCGTTGGGCGCTCCCGGTTTAATTCTGGCAACGGTGGGGGTGAATTTGACCTCGATGGTTATGTTGTTATGGTTGCTGGATCGTAAGCTAAACGGCTTACCTTGGCAAGAGTGGATTTTGCCCATCCTGGGTTTAAGCGGTGGCAGCTTTGTAGCTGGTCTAGCCAGCTGGGGTACTTTCTGGGGCTGTGAGCAAATTTCGGGAACCGAGGGAATGCTTGTGCAGCTGCTGCAACTATGCCTGTCTGGTCTAGTCGGCATCGCCGTCTTTGCCCTTATTGCCATGCGGCTAAATTTACCAGAAGTCGATATTTTTATCTCCCGTTTACGCCAACGCTTTGTCAGATAGCTTGGCGCTAATAGCTTCACTACAAATTCCGCTGATATTTTTCCAGAATTTCTATCAACTTTGCCTGAGATTGCGTCGGCAGCAAATCGGATAAAGGAACTTCTCGCTTGCCGCCCCCGATTTTAACCGGGATCGATTGCAGGATTTGCACAACTCGAGCTTCGTCTAAGGAATTGGAGGTCAGCAAAGGATAGACCTGTTCGACAACGACAGTGTGTAAGTGGGCATCGGATAGATAAAGATGCCACTTAGCAATGTCGATGTATACATTCTCACCAATTTCAGCTGCGATCGCTTCAATGACTTCTGTCGTGTTAGGTTTAGCCATGATAATTAACCTTAAGTACCTGAGTAAACATTAAAGCTAATTAAAATACTCGCCCAATTTTCTACGCTGAGTCTACTACCACAAGTGGCAATTGGTAAGCGCCTTTAGTCCATCTTTAGGTAGATTTGGGCGTTGTGTCCTGGGGTGTCAGCTCGGAATAGTCAGCGATCGCCGATATATAAATCAGATGAGCCAGCAACACCACTACCCAGCTGGCAGTGACCCAAGGCAACCAATCCCAGGTAGCAGACTTGAAGTTGTGGAAAAACCACAGACCAGAATTGCACAGGGCAGCAAAAGCCACATGGACAGCAAAATTCATCCTGTCATCCAACCGCCGGTAGGCTGGGTCTTTGCGGTCTGGTTTGCGGGGCCAACGAGGAGGCATAGATATCAGTTAAAATTTGTTACTGATCTATTTTATGAGTTTTCAGGGTGCTGTTGCTATAACTGGATTGAGGGCAGCTGGCTCAAGCTTTTAGGATTTTTCTAAATTTGGAGTGGGAATCGCCTACATTTTGCCTTTCCAGACAGCCAAGATTGCGCCTTTCTCAAACCGATCGTGTTTTGGTTGGAGAACTTTATCATTGCTTAGCCGCACCTACACCATTATCCTGGGTCCCTTCAGCCCTCTGCACCAAGTAGGGTCTAGGGAGCTTCTTGTGCTGCGTCTCGCTCTTTTTCGGCTTGGGTGGGCGACATTGTTCGCAGAAAAGCGGTCGGTGACCAAAGGATACGCGCTTCGTAGGTTGATTGCATCCCCTGCAGATAAAATTAAATTCCCTGGAGTGAATTGTTCGATTATGCGCTCGGACTGTATATTCCCTAACAAAAACAGTTTTCGACGACATGACTAGTAAGGTGGTCAGATGTGCAATAACCATGCTAGCTAGAAATAACACCCAGTTTCTTTAATAACAGCAACCTAAATTGAACCAACAGTTTATCGAAAACCTAATTGCCCTAAGAAACCAGTATCAATCCTTGCAAGAGGAGATAGAGCGGGAGAAAGCACATGCGATGCAGCAACTGACTCATGTGAATGCCCTGCTCGTAGAGCAGTTAACCGTAGAAAACCAGCAGGTTGTCGAAAGCCTGATTTCATTGCGTCACCAATACCAAGTGCTTGCTTCCGAGTGTGAGCGCAAAGCCTCGAATGCCAAAGAGCAGATCACCCACGTGAATGCTCTCTTGGCAGATCAATTGGTGCTGCAACATAACCAGTCAGTTTCGATGGAGGCATCGACTATCCGTGAGCAGAGAGCCCTAACACAGACAGTAGACATTGTCACTCAAGAATACTCGAAGCAAGAAGACGAGGCAGATGTAGCGTCTATACCAGACGACGAAGCTTCGGGAGCAAACGAGGTAGAGGAGATAGACGAACTCAGGGAGGTAGATGAACCATTAGAATCAGAGGAAGCAAACGATGCTTCCCAACCAGAGCAGCCAGCTTCACTGACTACAGCAGCAGTAATGCACTCATCAGAGCTTGATTTTATCCCATCCCCCAAAGTCAGCTTCAATGGGCAAGCACCAAAAAGCCCATTCCCACCTTTGAAAACACCAATGCTGCCAAAGTACGAAAACCTCACGAAGTTTCAGGCAGTTGAGAGGCTGATGGGGGAAAATGCTGGTACGATTCTGCACATTGACTACATAATTCGTGCTTTGCATGGAGATTTAGACGCGGATGCACTAAGAGCGGAAAACGGCAGGATGTCTCAAACTTTAATTGAAGGCAAAAAAAAGGGATTGTGGCACAAAGTACCAGGTGAGCCAGGATGTTACACCCTGGATCTGGACTTGGTTGCTCGAGAGCTGGCGGCAAAAGTTAATCAGCCGCGGCAGTTTGGCAGATACCAGAAATATCCATCTAGAAGCAAGCCTGGGTTAAAGATGCTACCTGCCTACTCGCAGCTCAACTTAATTGACGCAGTAGAGGAGATAGTCAAGGAAAATGCTGGTCAAATCTTGAACCCAGATTTGGTGGCACGAACACTATACGGCGAATTATCAGGTCAGGCATTGATAAAAGCTAAAGAGATAGTGGGCAGAGCTCTATGGAGTGGCGCGAAGCAAAAGCGATGGCAGCGATTGCCGGGGCAAAAGGGAGCTTACACTCTAGATCTCAAGCTGGTAGGTCCAAATTTAGTTTAAAACGGGCGTAGCCGAACTTCTTCAGCTCTCTTTTGCCAACGCCGCCCCCTTGTCGGCGGCGGCGTTAACTACTCCAGCAAGGGTCAAGTCTACATATTTAACAAAAAGCCAAAACACAAATGCTTAATCACTCCAGATCGCTATCCTTGGCTCTTGATGTTGCATTTGGTGGCAATACCATTGTTAGTACTATTTTTGGTATCGATACCATTATCGGTATGATGATTGGGTTATTACCGTCAGGGTCTAATTGGCTCTAGCACTGGAACCTATCGTTTTACTATAGATAACCATAAATGCTCCCCAGATACCCTGGCATTAAAACCCACTAAACCAACTTTGTTTTTTATCCGCTGTAAACCATCTAATTTGTTGAAATTGGTATCTGCTAGTTTGAGTAGTGTATTCAGCCTATCTTCACCCATAATTCTAACTCCGATTTTTTGTCTTAGTGTGTTTTTACCATACTTTAAAACTAATTATTCAACAGTCATGCCGTTAAAATTTGAAATTTCTTCGTTGATACGTTTAACTACCTCGTTTTTAAGATAAGGAAGAACAAATTGGTCAAAAATTTCTTTGTACTGATTGTCAGTCCTATTGAGATGAAGTTGAGAATGAGAAGCACTTAACTTTCCATCAACAACATCTACAACAAGCTCTTCAACGAAACTGCCATTTATGGTAATCCATGGAGTATATATCGCTCCTATTACAGGGGCTTCACCTAGCTGTTTTCTAAACTGAACTCGAACGTTACCTTTGACTACGAACCCCCCCCTCTCTAAGTGAGAATATAAGATTATCCATATGGATATTTTCAGAGTCTGTGTCCCTAATCGAACCTTCATATTTACGAATATAGGCATTGATAGGCTCGGCTAAATATGATTCAGCAATGCCAATTTCTATAGTTCCATTTTTAAAGACAAAAGGTAATTGAAAATTTGCTAAATCAAGTTGCGGTATTTTCATCGTCATAGCCTAAATAGTTAGTCTTTAAAGAAAGCTGGGCTTATCCTACCCCCTGTTGAACTTGGCAGCAATCAGAGAATTTACGGTAATCTACAAGCTATAGTTGGGGTTTATGATTGTACCACAAAATTATTATACTTGGTATAAGTAATATAAAATAAATAACCCTCTAGCTTCTGCTAGATGCTATTGTTTTTGATAGATGGTACTGATTTCTACATTTTGCAAACATCGCTTCAGAAGCCTCTAGCAGTGCCATGAAGCTTATTTAAGTATATATAACTATTTTGCCCTCCCTTCGCTGTCAATGGTAGGGATTTAAATTTGATTGTTTGGATATTCTACTCCTGTCAACTGTATTTCTACTATTTTTTCCTGCACCTAAACAGTTAAGTTAAGTAGTTTCTCAGAAGACAAGCAACTCAGATTGTTAGATAGTCATACAAACAGGTCAAATTACTCTGAGCATTTTCAGAAATTAGAGTCAGATATGAAAAATAAATTTAATTTAGAAAAGTTTAACGATAATGATATTTTATCAATTGATTCTCAAACGATTAAAGTTAGTGAATTTAGAGAAGCATTGACAAAAGTTCTTGGAAGCGGTGAATTAGCTGAGTTAATCCAGAATGAATTAAATTCCAAAGGAATGAATATTTATATAACGCAGTCACAAAAAGACAATGCATGGCAAAATAAATTAAAAGAAGGCATAAATGGCGAAATTATGAGGTTCGGTAGTTATGGCTGGGAAAAAGGACAAGTGAAAATCAGTCTTTCTCTAGAATTTTGTCCTAATGATTCTGAAGTTGAAGCAACACCGATAAGCAATGAGCCAGAAATTAACATAGCAGACTCACCTCTTGATGATACAGCTATTGATGATATTCGTATCCTCCTTAACGAGGATGGTTCATTGAAACTCAGCCGGAAAATTTATGACTAAGACCCCCCGGATTCGCATTGGTGAATAATCATAGTCAAGTCAAACGGATGACAAATAAAGTGGGCGCTGTGCTGGCTGAGCAGAACGCGATCCTGCCAGCAGCACAGGAGTCAAGAGCCTACCCCTGACTTAGGTAATAGATAAGGGATGACTAAAGTCATAGGGAATTTGTGATTTTTGGCCTATGTAAACTGAAACCTCAGAGTTGTATAATCAAAGTAAGTTTAAAAAGGCTTAGCCCCAGAACAGACTATTAGTTTCATGACAAGTGGTTATGCGGTTACACCAATCTTTAGTTATAATTAGGGGGTATGCAGTATATCCAAAATTTGAGCTGCAGAATTTCCCTTACTCCTTAAGTGAAACAGGTTGCTATAATAGGGGTGATAGCTAGATGTTAAACATCCCTGAATCGAGTGATCCAAGTAAAAGAAGGTTAGAGGAATTTCAAGCATGTAACTTAATGAGCGAACAAGCTCAGCATTAAGTTAGAGGAGGTTAAAGGCTATGAAGAAAATAGTTGCTGCTGCTTTATTAAGCTTAGTCACTGGCTCAACATCTTTACTTTTTCCCCAAGCCGCTAAAGCTGATAGGGTGATTTACTGTCATCCTGTTACTGACAATAGGGTGATCAAAGACTCTGCTGACCACCCGCATGCTTATGCAGATGGTTATCGAGAAGGAGAACAAAGCGCTCGGAACAGAGAAGCTTATAAACCTCGGACTGCGGGAGGTGAATTTGCTCGTGGTTTTGAGGATGGTTATTTTAATCGACCTTATACTGCTCAAGAGGATGTTGTACCTAACAGAATTGTACAACATACTACTCAGGATTGTAATGAAGATGGTTATTACACCGTAGCACCTCCTCCTGCTGTCATCTACAACCCCTATGTTGTAGCGCCTCCTCCTGCTGTCATCTACACGACTCCCTATCCTCTTATTGACTTCAGCTTCGGATTTGGAAGGAGATACTACGGATGGGGCCGCCATGGAAGATGGTAGCGCTGATGTCTTACATCTGTTATTAAGAGCTTAAATTGCCATCCCGAACTTGTAGCGATTGATGAATCGGAGCGAACGGCCCTAAACAGGGCCGAATAAATTTGCGTCTTTTTAGATTGCCGCTCAATTAACTTGACAGTGTCCCTGAGCCTCTTCCGAGTTTCCTGACTTATGCAAGAAGTCTATTCTTAAAGAGGTTTGATGCGAAAAATTAAACTATTACTCACATCCACATTGATTTGTGTGGTTCTGCCCAGTCTGACGCTAACAGCAGCTTGGGGCGCACAAACAGTCACCTCTTCAAACACTAAAAGGCTCAAATCGGCTGTGACAACTGCACCTAAAACTGCACTTGCTACGGAAAAACCTTCGAGGACAAAATCTGACCAATCAGTTGTTGAAGATCTAAGGATCGATAGCTACGAGAGTAGCTACCAGGTCAATCACGATTATACCTATACACAAATTATTTCGGAACAAGATATCATGTTAACCTCGCGCGGGGTTGAGTCGGGACAACGCGCCACTTATGATTATTATCCCGACTCCCAATCACTGCAATTAATAGAGGCATACGTTATCCAGCCGGACGGTCAAAAGCTTGCAGTAGCTCCAGATAACATCTTCACCCGTTCTAGCCAAGAATCACAGGATGCGCCCGGATTTAGTAGCAGCTTGACAATCACAGTCGTCTTTCCAAAACTCGTGGTGGGAAGCCAGACCTTTGTCAAGTGGAAACTCACCCAGAACAAACCACCTGTTGTCGGTTTTAGTGTTCTGGATTCCCCATCATTTAAGTATCCGACTGTCAAGGAAACAGTAAAGATTGCCATGCCCGCCTCACTAAAGCTGCAGTGGAAAAAGCGAGGCGATTATGTTGTCACTGATGAAATCCAAGGTGAGCGGCGGATTGTCACTGCTGTGTTCGAAAACCAGTCCGGGAATCAATCTGGGAATCACATGGTGTCTTCTGTAGATGTCAGTCCTGTTTTCGTAGCTTCAAGTCTGTCAAGTTGGGAGGAAATTGGTGAAATTTCTTGGCGACTATTCCATGATAAGGTCTTGGTAACGCCGGAAATCAAAGCTCTGGCAAACCAAATTACAGGTAAAAAAGAAGGGATTGAGGCGGCACAAGCTATATATAACTGGAGCGCGAAAAATATTCACTACATAGCTGTTTACCAGGACGAAGCGGCTGGTTATGTCCCCCATACATCTGTAGAAGTACTGCACCATGGTTATGGAGATTGCAAGGATCATGTGGTCTTGATGCAGGCTTTGTTGAAAGCAAAAGGGATTGATTCCTATCCTGTGCTAGTCAATTGGGGAGAAAGGGTTCAACAGTTGCCACTATGGACTCCTGATCAGTTTAACCATGTCATGATTTATCTACCTGCATATAATATCTTTGCCAACCCAACAGATGAATATGCCTCTTTTGGAGAATTAGACACAGATCTAACGGGTAGATTTGTAGTGATGGCAACTGAAAAAAGTCAGGTTGCGTATACTCCACAAGCTGTTGCAGATAAAAACCGCTATTCGCTTACCAGCGTAGTCACGATTTCTCCAGATGGAACGGTTGAAGGTCAAAATGAGCTGAAATTTTCTGGCAATCTTAACAATTCAATCAGGAGTGATTTTGCGTCTGACACGCCAGAGCAAATAGTAAATCAACTCTTAGCCCAGACTCCTGAAGGAGGCACTGGAACTCTGAAAATCAGCGAGGGCGATAATCTAAATCAGCCTGTGACAGCTAGAGGCAAGTGGAGCAGTCCCGCCGCCGTTAATATGGGGAAACAAGCTTATTTCAGTACCCCAGTCGGCATCGACCCGAGAAACCCGTATCTATTTCGTGATTACATTACGTCCGGTAAGCACTTGTCTCCAATGATTGTAGTAGCAGGTGATTTTGATTGGAAATATAAGATTGTGATTCCGGCTGGGTATAAGATTAGCCATATACCTGAAAACATCTATTTATTGAATGTTGCTGGAAACTACACAAGTAGCTATGAGATAGGTAATGGATATATACTGATCGAGCGCCATCTGCTTATCAAAAACGATGTTTACAGCACACAAGATTATTCTAGTTTCAAAGTTCTAATTTATCAAACAATCAATGATGCACACAGCGTTATGGTGTTAGAAAAGCTCTGACCTTACTGTGGCCTTGAATAAACAGTAATTGGTACAAAGAGTGACGTTGTGTTGTTGAAAGCCTCTTTAAACAAGCGTTTCAGCCATTGCGTGGCGCTTGGTGACAGCCTCGCTACTTTTAGGCATATCCCCAGCTCACCCCAGGAACTTTTACAGTTGCCAATCTTCTAAACTAGAAGTCTATAAGAAAAAGAAAAAGCGTGATCCGTAAAATTATATTCTGGGCCAGCCTCCCCATGCTGGTAATGCCTTTCATTTCTTTAGGAGCCGCACCTGCATCTTCTGCATCCCTCCAGGAGCAACCAAAGTTGAAGCTAGAGCTGTTGTCTGCTAGAAACATTAAATCAGTCCTAATAGCCCAGTACCGGGACAGGGACAACTACCAAAGCCGCGACAGGGACAACCACCAAAGCCGCGACAGGGACAACTACCAAAGCCGCGACAGGGACAACTACCGAAGCTGGTACAACAACCATCACAACCAGTACAAAGGTTACAGCTACCGCTGGTACAACGACCACTACCACGGGGACTACGACCACTACTATCGCTGGTACTACAACCAATACCACCACTGAACAGGTTTGGGAAGCGTAACAAAAATGTTGCTCATCCCCCGGTTAGAAACCGGGAGATTGTCAAATGCTCTTGATCATAGAGTCTGGACTTTCGTACTGCCAGGCCAGCAATCGCCCCCTAGTTTTGATAGAAGTGGTAGCTAGAATCGTCTGGAGCACTCGCCAGGCTTAGAGGTACGCCATCAGAAAATCGCGTTGGGCATTGATCTTGGCGAAGGCTATAGTACCGTACTTCGCTTTGATTGTCGCAGTAACAGGATTTAGCTGCCCAACGCTATCTAAAACAGGGGTCTTGATGATTTCTGAGGTATGAAGCCAGAATGCCTTGCATCAATTGCCATGACAAAAGACAAGGCAAAAATCGCGTTGGTAACGGGATCGAGCCGAGGGCTGGGCAAAAATACCGCTTTGGCGCTAGGCAAAAAAGGGGTTGATGTCATCGTGACGGATCGCGTCGGTCTTCCAGATGATATCGGGGGTGCGATCGCCTCTTTGCTATCCGAAGAAAACGGATGGGTGAATGCACAGAGAATTGAAATCTCTGGCGGTATGTTTCTTTAATTCAAACCAATTTAAACAGCAAGAGAAGTCACTATGTTAAATGTAGAAAACAAAGTCATTGCCATCACTGGAGCCAGTAGCGGAATTGGTGAAGCCACCGCTAAGCTACTCGCCAAAAACGGTGCAAACATTGTTCTGGGGGCACGGCGGACGGAAAAGCTAAAAAAGATTGTCGAGGCGATCCGCACTCAAGGCGGCACAGCAGAATTCAAAGCGGTAGATGTCACTAATCGTGAGGATGTGAAAGCGTTCATTCACTTTGCATTAGACAAGTTTGGTCGCATCGATGTCATCTATAACAACGCAGGCGTGATGCCTCTATCCCCAATGAATGCCCTGAAAGTTGAAGAGTGGGAAAACATGATTAACGTAAATATCCACGGCGTGTTGAATGGCATTGCGGCAGGTCTGCCGATCATGGAAGCGCTTTTGTAGCGGACTCATCAATACCGCGTCCATCGCCGCACATATGGTAGGACCCACTGCCGCAGTCTATTGCGCGACCAAGTATGCTGTTTGGGCGCTCTCCGAAGGTCTACGTCAAGAATCGAAGCATATCCGCGTAACCACCATTTCTCCCGGTGTGGTAGAGACCGAACTCGGCTCAGATATTACGGAGGAGTCAGCCAAAGGTATGTTGAAAGAACTCCGCCAAACCGCACTCACCCCGGATGCGATCGCCAGAGCCGTCTTATATGCTGTGTCCCAGCCTGATGATGTCGATGTTAACGAAGTGATTGTCCGCCCGACAGCCAGCGCATTCTAGGCATCGTGCGACATCATGACACATTTTTGACGCATCAGATTGGTGTGGAGCCGTGACATAGACCTGCCACGATCAATCATATTTGACGAATCTTGTTGTTCCAGTCAGAAGAGAAACCCTATGAGTCTCACCGCCTTCCGCACCCTTGGACACTCCGGCTTGATCGTTAGCCCGCTCGCCCTCGGCACTATGACCTTCGGTACTCCGCGATGGGGTTCGCCCGATCAGGTTTCCGAGTCTATCTTCAACGCCTACGTCGATGCTGGCGGTAACTTCATCGACACCGCCGACGTGTATGCGAAGGGACACAGCGAAGAATTGCTCGGCGGCTACATCGCCTTGAGCAGCTGGCGCGATAAGCTGGTACTCGCTACCAAGTTCACCTTCAACGCCGAATCTGGCAACCCCAACGCAGGCGGCATCAGTAAGCTTGAGCAGTTGCACGACAACCTGGACTCGCTGGACATCCGCCTCACCCCGGAACAACTTCGGACGCTGGACGAGAGCAGTGCGCTCGACCCCGCCTTCCCCTACGGCATCTTCACGGGCGAGGTGAACCGCATGATCTTCGGCGGCGCGACCGTTCAGGGCTGGCGATAATTGAGATATAAGGTAGACAAAAAACGCCATGAGAATTTTGCTGATCGAAGATGATGAGCGGATTGCCCGACCGTTAGCGGAAGATTTAAGACATCAACACCATGTTGTGGATCGAGCAAGTGATGGAATCGCAGCTTGGGAATACGCGCAAGCAGCTGAATATGAGCTAATTTTGTTAGATTTGATGCTACCTCGATTAGATGGAATTACTCTATGTAAGCGTTTACGCGCTTCTAAATCCAACGCTCTTATTTTGATGCTGACAGCGCGAGATACAACCACAGATAAAGTAATTGGACTCGATGCGGGGGCTGATGATTATTTAGTTAAGCCGTTTGAGTTAGAAGAATTAGCAGCGCGAATTAGGGCTTTATCTCGTAGACTTACAGAATTACGACAACCAATTTTAATCTCCGGGGATTTGCAACTTGATCCAAGTACCCACCACGTTACTTTTGGAGGAAAACCCCTGTCATTAACCCGGACAGAATATATGATTTTAGAATGCTTTTTGATCAAACCAACTCAAGTTTTGACTCGCGACGCACTACTAGATAAACTGTGGGAGTTTGATAAATTATCTGGGTCAGAAACAATCAAAACTCATATCACAAATTTGCGTCGCAAGCTAAGAGCAGCAGGAAGTTCAGAAAACTTCATCGAGACGGTCTACGGCATTGGCTATCGTCTTTGTGCCAACTGATGTATCTCGGTCGTACTGTTGAGCTGGTTTTCAGCTAGACTCTTCGGCGATGGCAATAATTCATAATACGATAACAAGAGTGTGTTTCAGAAAATTCGGTATCGTTTGCTGTTATCTTACTTGGTAGCAGTTGCATCAATTCTGGCAATATTTGCGCTTGCAGTTCGGATTGTCTTTACTCGCATTTTAACTCAACAACTGACAGAACACATAACTGCTTTAGCAGAATTTGCTGCTGCTAACGCTGATGTTGACGAGGGAAGTTTGAAAATTGGTGACGACTTTTATTCAAAAGATCTAACCCTTCGTCATCAAGGATTGCAGTGGTTTGAGCCTGACGGTCATTTGATTGCCCAACAAGGAAAAACTGTGCTTACCTTACCCCTTTCAAAGAGCAAAATGCAAGTTCAGACTGGCACAAATCGGCTCCAAGGAGTGATTTTACCAATTATTAGGAGCGATGATAAACGCATAATTGGGTATGTGAGGGCAAGTCAATCTCTAGAAGAACTTGATGAAACCCTCCAGAAATTAGACTGGGGGTTAGGCGGTGGGATTGTTATGGCTTTGGTTTTGAGTGGTATTGGTGGAGTTTGGCTAACTCGCCAAGCCATGCAGCCAATTGAGTCGAGTTTTCAAAGACTTAAACAGTTTACTGCTGATGCTTCACACGAACTGCGTAGCCCTCTAATGGCAATTAAAAGTAATGCTAAGGTAGCACTGAAGTATCCAGAAGGAATGCGAACCACAGATGCCGAAAAGTTCGAAGCGATCGCTAGTGCTACTAACCAAATGACTCGCCTCACAGAAGACTTACTGTTTTTGGCTCGCACTGATAAAGTTCCCAGCCGGGATTGGAATGGTGTAAATTTAACGTCAATTTTGTCTAACTTAGTGCAGATGTATAAGCCTCAAGCTGAAGCCAAACAAATTCATTTGACTCCTCAGCTAATTGGGACTCTGTACTTGCTAGGCGAGCCAGCTCAGCTGACGAGGTTGTTCACCAATTTGATTGAAAACGCACTTCACTACACGCCTAAAGGGGGCGTAATTGAAATCAAAACAAGTCGTGTTGGTTCCCATCTCTATGTCAACGTGCAGGATACAGGTGTGGGAATTGCACCAGAGCATATAGAACAGGTGTTTGAGCGGTTTTGGCGGGCTGATCAATCTCGTTCTTACTGGGCTGGGGGTTCTGGGTTGGGGCTGGCGATCGCTCAAGCTATTGCACGCAACCACGGTGGCTTGATTAGTGTCACTAGTCAGCTAGAAGTTGGCAGCTGTTTCACTGTGCGTCTACCAGCGAGTGCCTCCAACTAAAGCTGAGATAAATGTCATCTGCCATGCTTAGGAAAATGGCGTAATAAATACCAAAAGACAAATACATTTCCTAAAAATATCACTAATTTGAGTAGTGTTACTCCTCGGAATAACTCAAATAATTCTAAGGGAATACTAATCCCGACTATCCCCAGCACTAATATTCTTGCCCAAGCTTTTTTATACCACAAACCAATTGCTTGAATGGCCGTTGCAGACGCATAAATTCCAGCTACAACACCGCTAACTTTTAAAGTTTTAGGATTGATATTTATGATTTTCTTTTCCAGACGTTCAACCCCTTCTAGTTGCTCTTCCCAAATATAGGAGTCCGAAAATATATAATAATCCGAAAACGCTATAAAACTTTGAGGATTGTCACTAGCTAAAATTAAACAGGTGGCAGTAATTGCCAAAATAAAAGCTAGCAAAAGTTTGTAACCTACAATTAATACTAAACCCAGGGGGCGTTTAGATTTCACGTCACTTGTCAACTTGAATTATTATTTTTAAATTTATGATAATATTAGTCATTTACACTGCTCCTATCACTTATTACTATTTAGACTGTCCTACAATAAATAATACACATCAATGAGCTTTCTGTAAAACGCTAAAACTACCTCAACTTTTCCAGTTTCAGCATTGTAATACAGAGCATCAACCAAAGGAATCCTATACAGCCGCCTGCGATCACATCTGTCGGCCAATGTACTCCCAAATACAGCCGACTGAAGCTGATGGCTATAATCACCCCTACGGCAAAAGTGTAGATCACCTGGGAAAATTTGGGATAGTGCGTTGCAAGCAAGTAAGCGAGCAACCCGTAAAACACCAAAGACCCTAGAGCATGACCGCTGGGAAAGCTAAAAGATGTTTCAGAAATCAAGCGGGGCCAGAGTTGAGGACGGGATTTGCTAAACAATAGCTTTAGTCCTGTACTCAGAATCGCTGCTCCTAAACAGGCGAACGTAAATATTTTAGCTTCTTTTTGGTAATGCTGCCACCAAAGTATTCCTAGACTAACTATCGCAATGGTCACTACAACTTCGGGATCACCAAGCCGAGTAATTGTAAGCATCACAACATCTAAAGTTGGATTAGAAAACTGATGTAACCATAATAAAAAAGACGTATCGAAGGCGAAGGCGTCTCGCTCTATTACTTCGTTAAAAAGCTTTGATAAAAATAAAAGGATTATCAGGCAAATAGCCAATCCGAAAGTACCGATTGTAGCGATGAAAGGTGTGAGGCGAGGATGCACATTTCGCAACCATAAACCTAAAATTTTTCGGAGCATACTTAAGATTGTTTAAGGATTGCAGTTTGACTGATTCATGTTGCTCTTTGGCGTCATCGTTAGTCTCGCCGTCGCCATCACTGTCAATAAGTAAGGATTCAGGTGTTGAAACCCTTGCCTGGATTGCATTTCAGATCCGTACTTCTAGAATAAATAAGTTGATATTCTCAACAAGCAACGAGAAATGGCCATTCCACCGATTCTTATTGAAAATTAAAAAAAGCTGAATTATCCTCCAAACCTTTACGGGAAAAGCTTTTCAGTCATTTCCCCATTACCTGAATCCTTACGTCAATAAGCAGAAAATTCTGGATTAACTCCAGAGTAAGAATCGGCGTTACGGGTTTCTACTTGCAGCTCTACCTAGGTAATACGAAGTGATTATTTTACCCCAAGGCAGGTAATGATTGGCCTAATGTCATTCATCGTTAGAATGCCTAGCCACGGTTAGTCTTCTCTGCTTTTTTATTTTTAGAGTTGTGAACAGGATACAGACTCCGGTACTCCTGCATAGTAATGGTAAAGTGATAAATGTAAAAGATTACCTGATG
>CAXUIG010000128.1:0-17283 GCA_964250845.1 uncultured bacterium
CAAAGATATTTATGTATACTTAATTTTTTTACAACTCATTTAGGACTGCTATATAAGCATTGCGGATACGGGAAGCATCCTCACCAAAAGTGACATCCAAGACGAGCGTGGAGTTGGTTTTCAATGCCCCAATGCGCACGAATCGCACGACCAATGTAAACGGCATTGCTTTCTTAGAGAACTCAGATAAAATTGCACCTCACGGGTGGTTTTGTTCCAAAGATGGCGGACTCTGACGACCATGACCACACTTTGTAACCCTACCCAGGGTGACGGTTGATAGAGGTCTGGGATAGCGGTGAGCGCAACTGCCCAAACTTGTCGATGTTCTTGACGATGATGTCCGGCTTCAACTCGTCGGTCGTAACTGTACTCTATGCCTTCAAAGTTATTTGAGTGGGCGCTTTCAAACCATTCTTTCACCTGAGTATAGAGGGTGGGATGATTGGCTTTGAGACTCAAAACATAATCTGCTCCTTTGTTGACAATCTGCCCAGCAATTGCTGTTTGTGTCCCGATCGCATCAATCGTGATGATGCACCCACTGATGTCGAGCAGTTCGAGCTTTTTCTGGAATCGCCGTGATCTCATTGCTCTTATTCTCTACCTTCACCTGAGCCAACATCAGTCGATGCTCACTCGACCAGGCACTTACCAGATGTAGAGCTGATTGTTTTTTACTCCGCTCATAGGAGACGAATGACACTTTTGCCGTCAATCGGCACTACTTGCGCTCCAGTCGCAACCACTACTTGGCTCACCCAGTTGAGAAAACAGGCTTTGCAGTGCATCGGGGTTTATCCGCTCAAACAAACGTCTGTACGTGTCGGCATGGGGAACGCCATGCCTTAAATCTAGAAAGGTTTCTCGCCCAAACTTGGTGGCTCTCTCCATACACAACAATATCCTCCCATCCCGTCGCTCCACCAATCGTTGCCAGGACCGCAATCAGCACAATACTCAAAAATGCATGTTCTTGTCCTTGTCGCCCACGTGGGTCTTCTAAACTCTCAAATTGACTCAACCATTGCTGCTGCACTTGCTCGGCATCGATCGCGGGTGATACTCTTTTCGCTTTGCCAGGGCGTTGGTCGGTGGACGAAGGTGAGCTAAAACCAGTGGACATAGTGTTGTCTGATGCAGGAGGACATTCTATTCTCCTCAATAGCACATCATGTCGTCATTTTTCTTGCGCTTACCCTGAATTTCTAGTGACAATTTCAGCTCAGTTGTTAACTGCAAAGAATTCTTATTCACTATGTTTTCAACTCAGTTTAGTCGAATTGCATTAATCTATGTCGATGGCGAGCCAGCAACAAAAATTGGACAAGAAGAAGCAGGGCAAACGCATCTAAATTTTGCTGAAAATTGAGGTAAGATAGAGAAATAGCATTTTTACCAGTAATCTTGTCTAGCAGCAATCTGCACTTCTCGACAATGGCTGCACTGACAACTCTGACGCTGATATTCCACTATCTCAATCGGACGTTCCACCAATTGAGCCACTTGCTCCACCTGCACGGCTACAGGATCTGCGGCTTGCCTGACATAAGACAAACCCGCAACCTGGAAACCATTAGGCAAAAGGGGAAAGGGGGGTGATGAAATTGACCGTGGGCAATATAAAACCGCTCAAGGCATTTTAATTAATGCAGACTGCTACGGAGCGGCACATATAGCGTTTCCTGAGCTAGTGAGGTATAATTAAAAAATAAGTTGTGTATTCTACTCAAATAGAAATGAAGGCATACTCACTCGACTTACGTCAAAAAATTGTTGATATATATTTAGAGGGTAAAACATCTCAGCGCCAGCTAGCAAAACAATTTCGAGTAGCCCTAAGTTTTGTAGAAAAATTGCTTCAAACATCGAAAAACAAAAAGTATTGCTCCTAAAGTTCGCCAACAACAAACACCAACCAAGCTAAATCAAGAACAATTAAACGTTTTATCTTTAATTGTGGCGGAGAATAATGATGCAACATTGAATGAACTTCGGATACTTTTAGAAAAACAGACCGGAGTTCTGATTGGTCGCTCAACTCTAGATAGAATGCTGCGTCTTATCAACATAACCCGCAAAAAAAAACACTACACCCAACCGAAAAAGAGAGTGAACGAGTTCAATTCCCGTAGGGTATAATTCTGGCAAACTGTTCAAGGTATTCTCGCTTTCATACCTTATCTTTATTGATGAGTCTGGTGTTAATTTATCTTTAGTACGACTGGAAAGCTCGTGCGCCCAAAGGGAAGCGAGCGCACAGTGAACGTCCTTTAAAACGAGGGAAAAACGTCTCCTTAATTGGCGCTATCGGTCTCAAGGGTGTGATTACTCAAATCAGTCTGCTCGGCGCAACAGACGGACTCACATTTGAGGCATTCATCTCTCAGAGACTAGTTCCAAACCTTTGGAAAGGAGCTTGTGTTGTCATGGATAATTGCTCAATCCATAAAGGTGAACAGATCGAAGCACTAATTCAATCAGCTTTCTTCAAGTCTAATTTACTTACCACCTTATTCCCCTGATTTCTCGCCAATTGAAAATTGCTGGTCGAAAATCAAAAGTATACTACGTTCTATCGGTGCCAGAAATTATCCAGACTTAGCGAAAGCAATTGAAGAAGCTTTTAATCAAGTGTCTTTAAAAGATATCCAAAGCTGGTTTACTCACTGTTGCTACTGTACCTCACTAGAATAGTAAATGCTATATCCTCAGAAAGGTAAGCATACAGCTAGGTTTGAACTTAGCCAAGGTGTCCGCTTATAATCCCTCGTGTTTCAACCGAGGGAGAGTTCAAGAGAGTCGTTGACTCAACAATTGGTGCGATTGCTTAAAAATGTTAATTTGCATATCATGGCGACTGAAAAGAAACCCGCACTTAGTCGTCTCGATCCAGAGTCATGACTTCATCAGCTGAACATCCGGGCGAGGACAAAGGCCGCTGTTGCAGACAAGCCACCAATCAAAGCGGTTTGTCTGGCTCCACGCAGCGGGTTGGTGCCGGTAAGGCGTCCCTTGATGTAGCCAAAGCCAAATAGGGCGGTTAGCGTCACCCCAACTGAAACCCGCAGGGCGGTTGATGTGTTATGTAACAACAAGTAGGGTGCCAGGGGAATTAGCCCGGCGATAATGTAGGATAGGCCAATAGTCAGGGCACTTTGCCAAGCACGACGCGGGTCAGGAGCTTCTAGTCCTAACTCGAAGCGCATCATAAAATCTACCCACTGCACAGGATCAGCACGCAGCGCTGCCACTAAAGGGAGAATCTGCTCAGGATTCAGGCCGTAGCCCTTGAACACCTCAGCCACCTCAAGCGACTCCTGCGCTGGCATCTCCCTGATCTCTCGGAATTCTCGCCGCCGCTCAGTCATGTAGTGTTCAAAATCGGTTTTGGCGGCCAGATACCCGCCCAGCCCCATTGCAATTGACCCGGCAGCAATCTCAGCTAGTCCGGCAGTCACGACAATCCCGGTAGATGCGGCAGCTCCAGATAAGCCTGCTGCTAGTGCAAAAGGAACTGTCAAGCCGTCAGACATGCCGATGACAATGTCACGCACCAATTCCGAGCCCGTGAAGTGTCGCTCTAAATGGGCATTAATAGGCATTGTTCTGTGCCTGATAAGTTATCATGTTTTTTTTATATTTTCTGTTAATTAAACTTTAAGTCAAAGTAAAAAAGTAAAAAATCTTTCTACTGGTTGATATATCATCAACATGATTTGACGAAGAGTGCTTTGGTTTGTTGCGATAAATAATCAATAATCACCTCAATTTGGGGTTCTCCATGAACGGTGGCAGTAGTAGCACTGCTCCCTGCTACGACAACACTAATATTAGGGATGACGGCTAGGGCTGTATTTATGTAAATATTATCCATTGCTAGTTTAGCAAACGAGACAGAGACATCAGCATGGGCAAGAGCTGCCACGTCATTGATGCCCTCCCCAACAAATGCCACAGTTTTACCATGGTTGCGTAGCCACAGTCCAAAGTAGCTGAGAATTCTATGTGTTAAAGGTTTTATCCTATGTTTTTCAGCCGGAGCTTTTCTAATGTCTATCGTTCGAGACACCATTAGAGCAATTCGCATGACCCTGGTTCTCTGGGTGCTGACGGCAGTTATCTATCCTCTAGTCATTTGGAGGGTAGGTCAAACTTTCTTCCCGTACCAGGCCAATGGTAGTTTGGTGCAAAATCTCCAAGGACAAGTGGTGGGTTCGGCTTTGATTGGTCAACCCTTCTCCTCTGAGCAATATTTCTGGAGTCGTCCCAGTACGGTCGATTACAGTACAGCCGCTCCAAAAAATGAATTGAATAATGTCCTCAAGACGGGGGTGTCCGGTGCCAGCAACTTGGCCCCCAGTAATCCAGATTTGCTAAAACAAGTTCAAGCAAGAGCAGACAAGCTGCAAAAGGCTGGTATCCAGCCAACAGCTGATTTGGTTTACACCTCTGGCTCTGGCCTAGACCCGCATATTACCGAGGAAGCGGCCTATGCCCAACTGTCTCGGGTGGCTCGAGTTCGTGGCTTATCCACCGATCAGGTTAGCGCTTTAATTGCCAAACACACCCAGGGCAGATTTTTGGGGATTTTTGGTGAGCCGGGAGTCAATGTTTTGAATTTGAATCGTGACATTGATGTTGCGCAAGCGGCCCGTCAATTAAAAGGATAAAGTAAAGAGGTAAGAGTTTTTGCCTTTATACTTTTGCTTTTCGGATGCACCTATGATTAACAAGCGTGAGCTTGCCAGTGCTCCTAACCCTGCCGAAGCAGGTATTACACCACTCCCAACTGGCGTTTCTCCCATTCGTCCGGCGCGGCGTGGCAAGCACAAAATATTTATTGGCATGGCTCCGGGGGTGGGGAAAACCTACCGCATGCTGGAAGAAGCCCATTTGCTCAAACACGAAGGAATTGATGTCGTGATTGGAGTGGTGGAAACCCACGGTCGTAAGGAGACGGCTCAAAAGGCACAGGGGCTGGAAATAGTGCCACGCCGGGAAGTTATCCGGGCTGGGTTGACGCTGAGTGAAATGGATACAGATGGAATCTTGGCGCGATCGCCCCAGGTGGCGTTGGTGGATGAGCTGGCGCATACCAATGTTCCCGGTTCGCCACGACAGAAGCGCTACCAGGATGTGGAAGTGATTTTGGCCGCAGGAATTGATGCGTATTCCACTGTGAATATTCAGCACCTGGAAAGTCTCAATGACATAGTAGTGCGGATTACTGGCGTGGTGGTGCGAGAACGTGTTCCCGACCGCCTGCTGGATGAAGCGGATGAAGTGGTGGTGGTTGATGTCACACCGGAGACTCTGGAAGAGCGGTTGCTAGAAGGGAAAATCTACGCACCAGAGAAAATTCAACAAGCACTGCAGAACTTTTTCCAACGCCGTCACTTGATTGCGTTGCGGGAATTGGCACTGCGGGAGGTGGCGGACAACTGCGAGGAAAATGCGATCGCCAGCACCCCCTCTGCGCAGTTTTGTAATATTCACGAGCGGGTTTTAGTGTGCGTTTCCACCTATCCCAACTCAATGCAGCTGTTGCGGCGTGGTGCTAGGCTTGCAGATTACATGAATGCCCCTCTTTATACTCTGTTTGTGGCCGATCCAGATCGATTCCTCTCCAAGGAGGAAAGCCTACAGATTGAAACTTGTGAGCAGCTGTGTCAAGAATTTGGCGGTACGTTCTTGCGTGTAACTAGCAATAACGTATCTCAGGCAATTGCTGAAGTAGCTCAGAGTTACCACATTACCCAAATTGTTTTCGGTGAAAGCCAGCGATCGCGCTGGAAGTTACTGCTAAGAGGGTCCTTAACTCAACAGTTGGTGCGGTTGCTCAAAGACATCGATTTGCATATCATTGCAACTGATAAAAAAACCGCGCCCAGCCGTTTAGCTGCACAGGAATGACTCGTGTAATTGGCCTAATGAGTGGCACGTCAGTGGATGGCATTGATGCTGCCTTGGTAAACATTGCCGGTACTGACTGGGACTTAAAAGTTGAGCTGCTGGCTGGGGCAACCTATCCCTACCCAGCTGGCTTGAGACAGCAGATTTTAGCGGTTGGTGGTGGCGCTGCCCTCTCGATGGCAGAGTTGGCAGAATTAGATGATGCGATCGCCCTTGCTTTTACCCAAGCGGCCCAAAACATTCAGATTGGTCACGCCCCACCACAGCTAATTGGCTCTCACGGTCAAACCATTTACCATCGGCCTCCCAGGAAGAGGGGGAGAGGGGGAGAATCACCCACTTTCTCACCTAACACTGAACTGGGATACAGCCTCCAGCTGGGTCGCGGCGCTGTGATTGCCCAGCACAGTGGTATCCGCACGGTGAGTAACTTCCGCGCTGGCGATATCGCCGCTGGTGGTCAAGGTGCCCCCCTCTTGTCTAAAGTAGACGCCTATCTGCTCAGTCATCCAAAAGAGTCTCGTTGTATTCAAAACATCGGTGGCATTGGCAACGTGACTTATCTACCGGCTCGTCAGGGCAGTTGGCTCGAAGGTATCCAAGGTTGGGACACGGGACCAGGAAATACCCTTCTAGACCTGGCGGTGCAGTATTTAACTGATGAAACCAAGACCTACGACCAAGACGGCAGTTGGGCAGCGACCGGCACTCCCTGCCATATATTGATAGAAGAATGGCTTTCTCAAGACTACTTCCAACATCTGCCGCCCAAATCGACGGGGCGAGAGCAATTCGGCTCTAGATATTTGCACCAGTGTCTGGCAGAAACCGAGGCACACCAGCTGAGTCCAGCTGACCTGTTAGCGACTCTGACGGAACTGACCGTTATCTCAATTGTCAGAGGCTACCGCACTTTCTTGCCCCAGATGCCTGGTCAGGTGCTGTTGTGTGGCGGCGGCAGTCGAAATCTGTACTTAAAACACCGGCTTGAGACTCAGCTTGGATCAGTGGCGGTTTTGACCACGGATGAATTAGGGTTGAGTGCGGATTTCAAAGAAGCAATCGCCTTTGCAGTTCTGGCCTACTGGCGTGAGCTGGGTATTCCTGGCAACCTGCCTCAAGTCACCGGGGCAAGGCAAGATGTTCTTCTGGGAGACGTTCATCCAGTGAGAGAGCAACGTGACTGAGGAAAAAAAAGTCCCTGCTCAACCTTGATGATAAGGCATTTTACTGCTCCAACAACGCCGAATCGGCTCAAACTCATCAAGTATCGACAAAACACCCTTGACATAATCCTCCCCAGTCCATCTAGATGCACGCTCCAACCCACGTTGGATAAGTGTCTGATATAGAATTGGGTCATCATGAAGCAACTTGATTGCCTTGGCAATGTGTTCCGGATCTCTTGGGTTAACCAACAAAGCCGCATCCCCCAACTGTTCCTGAGCGCCTGAAACATTTGAGGCAACTACAGGGCAGCCCAATGCAAATGCTTCCAGTGGTGGCAAGTTATCTGGGCCAAAAAAACTCAAAAAAGTCAAGGCGAATGCATTGCGATAAATTGAAATCAGGTCTTGCTGGGGTACAAATCCTAGAAAATGCACTTGTGTAATTAGATCAAGTTCAGCCGCAATTTGCCTGATATATTGCTCGTTTCCTTTCTCAGAACCAACGAACAACACAGGAAAAACAAGCTCATATTTATCACGTAACATCTGGACAGCTAGCAACACCCCAACATGATTTTTGTGCGGCCAAAACTGAGCTGGATAAAACAAATAATTCTCAGGAATGTTATACTTGGCCAGCACTTGCTTCCCATCACTCGGTAGAGCATCTAGTGCAAAACGAGGCGTGGGAAGAGGCAGTATCCTAATCTGCTCTGCTGGTACTTGATAAAATCGCTCAATTTCAGCTTTGCCAGCTTCCGTGCCAGTAAGAACCACCGAGGCGCGTCGCAATCTAATTTCGTATGACTGCTCTCGCTCATTCCATTGACCTTCTGTACTCATTTCCGGGAAATACGGTTGAAGCCGATGCTGTAGATCCCAAACTACAGTGATGTACGGCACATCCATTGTTGGGTAAGTCCAAGGTGTCAAACACCAGATGATTTCAACTGAACTATTTAAAATTTTTTTAAAAATCAATTTTTCTAACGAATTTTCTACTCTGAAATACCGAATTTTTTTAAAAACTTTAAGCGCAGTTCGAAAAATAGCAGAGAGTACACGGTCTGTAAAGCTATGAGCAAGAGAAATAAAATGAATATGTGATGCTAATATCTCTGGAGGCGGATCTTTAGCCCAACTGAATACTACAAAACTACGATCACTTTCAGCGCCAATTTTTACTAATGATTTCAGTACTTCACTTTCAAATGTGTATCCACCTCCAGATTTAGGTGAAGCATTTCCGATGAATACACCAACTTTCATAAAGCTCATACTCCTGAAAGGTGAACAAAAATAATTATATACAGACGTTGATTTTTTCCAGTCACACTTCGGCGACAAAATAAACACCCCAAGTGTCAAATCCAGGTTCACGGTTGGTCATCCACTCGCGACTTTCTACATACTTAAATCCAGATTCGACAAATAATGATTTAATTTCTGGTGTAAATAAATACCGCATTTTATGGGTTTCTTGGAGTTCTTCAACTACACCAGTGTTTTTTTGCTTAATGAAAACTTGATAGTTCACATCTACTAAGTTTTCATTAGGGTACATGAGCGAATCAGCAATACGGATGACACTAATAAGTTCATCTTCAAGGCGCTTTAATCTCACACTAGGGCGATCGCTCAAAACCGCTGGCCCGTACCAACAGTCGAAAATGAAGACTCCACCCGGCTTGAGATGCGCTTTGGCTGTAGCAAAGGCTGCTAGTAAATCTTCATTGGTAGTCTGATAGCTGATCACATGGAACAGCGAGAGCACGGCATCGAATTGTTGATTTAGCCGGATAGTCCGGATATCCCCCTGGGAAAATTCTAATCTTGATGCTAACGACTTAGGGAGGTGGGATAAACGGTCAGTAGCTCGCTGCAACATCTGTGCACTCAAATCTACACCGTGAAATTGGTATCCTTCCTTCGCCAACAGCACTGCATGATATCCAGTACCACACCCTAGCTCAAGGATAGATTTTGTATTGGGTGCATAGTTTTTCAGCAGGTTATGAACGAACTGCGCTTCCCCAGCGTAATCCTTATCACGGTATAGCAAATCGTAATAACGGGCATAGTTGCCAAAGACGTTCATATCAAGACTTCTTTTAGTAAATTTGCCACTTGTTCCATTTGAGCATCAGTCAATGCCATCCCACTAGGGATATAGAAACCACGACGAGCGATTCTCTCTGCCACGGGGCAAGATTCTCCAGCAAATAACCCCATTTTTTGCAATATCGGCTGCTCGTGCATTGGCCAGAAGAATGGACGGCTACCGATTTGATGCTGGCGTAAGCGTTGCATTGCTTCTTGGGCATCAAATGGCACTTCATCCTTCAGTACCACGCCGTATACCCAATAAATATTATCAGCATAGTCAGTACGTAGCAATGGCAGTTGCAAGCCAGATGTGTCGGACAATAGCTCTGTGTAGCGTTGCCCCATGTGGCGTTTACGCGCTACAAATTCGTCTAATCGCTCTAATTGCGCCACACCCAGAGCCGCTTGCAAGTTACTCATGCGCAGGTTCCAGCCTAGTTCTTCGTGTTGGAAGCGTTTTTGGGGTTGAAAGCACAAATTCCGTAGAGAACAACAGCGCTCAGCCAAGCGGTGATCATCGGTGAGTAGCATTCCACCCTCACCTGTAGTGATGTGCTTGTTTGGGTAGAAGCTAAAGGTACTGATAGCACCAAAACTGCCACAGGGACGGTTTTTGTAAGTTTGACCGTGCATCTCGGCGGCATCTTCGATAATCAGCAAATTATATTTTTCCGCCAAGGCTAGCACCCGGTCCATGTCTAGAGGCAAACCATAAATATGGACGACCATGATTGCTTTAGTCAGAGGTGTGATCTTAGCCTCAATCAAGCTCACATCCATATTCCATGTCTGGGGATCACAATCCACAACCACAGGCACTGCTCCAGCACGGACGATTGCTGCTGCACAGGAAATAATGGTGAAAGTGGGCAGAATAACTTCATCACCTGAACCAATGCCCAAGGCTACTACAGCAGCTTCCAAGGCTACAGAACCATTACTAACGGCAATGCCATATTTGCGTCCTACACGGGCGGCAAATTGCTCTTCAAATTGTTTAACGAACGGTCCTTCAGAAGAAATCCACCCAGTGTCAATGCACTCGCTCAAATATTTCTTTTCATTACCGTCGAGGAGTGGTTCGTTGACTGGAATAGGCTTGCTCATATTACTGGAGATGTTGACACAATCATTCCCTTGTCTGCAACGCTGATTATCTTAGCTTGCTCTTTTGTGATGCCTCCGAATCGGGTTTTATCCTTTTCTCCAACGTAGGGACCTTGCTTGACTTCAATCATCTCGATTTCATCCAGCACCTCAAAGCCGTGACCACCTTTGACTAAAAGGATAACGTCGCCATGTTCTAAGATGCGGCTCTCTAGGTATTCCTGATCTTCATTGTAGAAATCTATGCGTAATCTCCCCTTTTTAATAAAAAGAACCTCCTGGGTATATTGCACTTCACGAACTACAGGATTATGAACATGGGGCTGGATAATTTTACCAGTCGGATGGCGCATGTAGGCCAACTGCTGAGACAGTTCATTTGGAGTAAAAAAATGAATTACTGGACGATCAAAATTATTGTATACAATTAAAGCAAGCAGTTGGTTGTGATAAGTGATATGTTCAATCATCATGCTAGATGAAGTTTAGGTAGCTTGTAGTTTCAAACGTCTGCATTTTAACAATGTTCTCCGGGCGAATCCCACTATCACACACAATCCCAGTCCCCATCTAAATTGCATTTGCAATGGTGTGTTCGGTTACTGGCCTTTAGTGCTACCCGCCTTGACCATTTACTCTCTATTATGCCATTTATGTAGATTTATATCATAAACTGTAAATATTTGTAACATTAGCCCAGGTTTTCTAAATCTTTAAAATCCCAGCTTACTTTGTAAAGAATCCATAAAGAATCATATTTGCGTCCTACGCGGGGGGAAAATTGCCAAAAAAATTGTTTAACAATTAGATGCTCTCTTCCCAAGAAATCCAGCCAGGGTCAATGCACTAGAGCAAATGTTTGTTTTCATTACCCTCGCGTCGTGACCGTTGGCTGGAATAGGGTTGCTTAGATTACCAAGATGGGCTAAGTTCACGATCATTCGCTGTTTGTGCAACACTGATGATCTTGGCTTGATCTCCTGTGATGCCTTCGAATCGTGTTTTATCCTGTTCTCCAACGTAAGGGCCTTGCTTTACTTCAAGCATCTCAATTTCATCAAGCACCTCAAAGCCATGTCCACCTGTAACTAGAAGGATAACGTCCCCAGGTTCTAAGATGCGGCTATCTATGTATTGCTGTTGATCGTTGTAGAAATCTACACGTAATTTCCCCTTTTTAATAAAAATAACCTCCTGGGTGTATTGCACTGACCTCACTACGGGATTATGCACATGGGGTGGGATAATTTTTCCAGTAGGATGATGCATATAAGCCAACTGCTGAGACAGTTCATTTGGAGTAAAAAAATGAACTCCTTGCTTATCAAAATTGCGGGATACAATTAGCGCAAGCAGTTGGTTGTGATAGGTGATTTCTTCAATCATAGGTCTCGAGAAAGTTTGCTAGGATTAATTTTAACATTACTGTAAAGCATTTTACAATAAGCAAAATATGGTAATGTGTTTGCCAGCTCCACTATAAATTTTTCTAAGGTTTTACAATTAGAGCCTAGTTTATAAAGAATTTATGAAGGATAGTAGAGATGGCATTTTTGTTCAATATCCGACTCTGTCTCGAAGTAAAATATAGCAAAATTGCTAGATGAAGCGTAGAAATTTAAGATTTGAGCAATCGAAACCTTAATTCTCTGGGCATCAGATAAAGCCTTAATTTTGCTCTAAAGTTAATCAGATATAATGTCTCTGCCAATTAATATTTCTAGGATAAAACTTAGCATAGACATCATAAAAGTATACGCAATCTGAGCAGCAAAAATACTCTTATATTACAGTAAAAATAGTCTACAGTATAAACGTTAAGAATATTTTATCGAATGATTAATTTTGGGTTAAGCCCATGTAAAAAGTGAAAATAGCTTCCGCGTAATAATCAGATATCAAAATACAAAATCATCTCCCACACTTCCTTGAACCAAATCCTTCCTAACTATGATCAGCGTCATTACACCAGTTTACAATGGCGAGCAATTCATCGAGTCCTGTATAAAAGTAGTCATTAGCCAAGCCTGTCCCGGTGTCGAGCATATCATTCTGGATGGTGACTCAACAGACCGAACTGTGGAAATTATCAAGTGGTATGCAGATCAGTACCCACACATCATATGGGTTTCTGAAAAAGATGAGGGACAATCGGATGCTATGAATAAGGGAATTGCAATGGCTAAAGGAGAAATAATAGGAATTTTGAATGTTGATGATTTTTATGAGCCAAATGTACTAAACCGTGTATATGAAATTTTTACAACGCTGCCAGAACCAAGTTTTATTGTCGGAAATTGTAATTTGTGGGGAGACGAAGGCAAAATATTTCGCGTCAACAAGCCTAACAACTTGAAACTAATAGATTTAGTATCATTGAGCAGTTGCTTTCCAGTCAACCCATCAGCCTATTTCTACCACAAATCATTACATCAAAAAATAGGATTTTACGAAATTGATGAATATTACGCGATGGATATAGACTTTATCCTCAAAGCTATACAAGAAGCAACAGTCAAGTACGTAGACGAAAATTGGGGAAATTATCGATTCATCAAGGGGACAAAAACCATTACATCTATAGAAAACGGTCAGCAAATGCATCATCTTAAGCGCATTTTAAAGAAATATCGAAAAAACCTCCCTCTGTTTCAGCGTTGGCAGGCAGCTATCGCAGTAATAGTTTTGTTTAGAATTAAATATTTTTCTGAAAACCCTCAAAAGCTAATTCCAGTGCTCCAAGTCAAGTTGATGAAAATTTTTGGCCCGGCATCGTGAGTTAGTTCTTACTGACTACAGCGACCGAGATTCATTCCACAGGGCTATGCAGAGATCCTAATCATCCATTTAAGTGAGTGGGAGGAGACACAAAAGTTGCAATTGTGTCCTTAGTGCTGAGCCAGCTGCCCCCCTATAGAGGTAAGGTGGAAACACTCTTCAATTTGCGATTCCCGTTTAAGAGTATGTTGAAAGACCGCCCTGCCTCCTCCAGTCTCTTCCACTTCACTGAGCAAGAGCGTGCTAACCTTGACCAACTGGTGGATTACTCTTGCGTGCAGTCAGTGCCGGAAATTTGGCCACTAGCGCTACGATGGGGTCAGACGATCGCACTCAAAGACCCCCACGCTAAACCAGAGGTCGTTTTCACCTACGCCCAGCTGGCTGAGCAGATTCAGCAATTTGCAGCTGGCCTGCAGGCATTGGGTGTGCAACAACAATCTCGCGTGGCGCTGTTTGCCGACAACAGCCCCCGGTGGATGATTGCTGATCAAGGCATTATGACAGCTGGGGCAGTTGATGTCGTGCGTAGCGCCCAGGCAGAGCGGGAAGAACTGCTATTTATCCTGGCGGATAGTGGCAGCACAGCGTTGGTGGTGGAAGACCGTAAGACGCTTCAAAAACTAAACTCCCTCGACTCCCTACCGATTCAGTTGGTGGTCTTACTATCTGATGAAGCTCCAGAAAAAGATGAAATTCATGTGCTGAACTTCTCTGGGCTGATGGCAGCTGGGTCAAGTCATCCATTACAGCCCGTCACCCAAAACCGGGAGACGTTGGCTACCCTAATGTACACCTCTGGCACCACAGGCAAGCCCAAGGGAGTCATGCTCAGCCACGGGAACCTAATGCACCAAATCACGACTATGGGTGTGGTAGTACAGCCTCAGGTAGGCGATCGCGTTCTCAGTATCCTCCCCAGCTGGCATGTCTACGAACGCACCGTCGAGTACTTCCTGCTTTCCCAAGGTTGCACCCAGATTTACACCAACATCCGCCATGTCAAGCGAGACCTCAAAGAATTTAAACCTCACTTAATGGTTGGCGTGCCTCGCCTGTGGGAATCGATTTATGAAGGGGTGCAAAAGCAGTTCCGAGAACAACCCCCCAACAAACAGCGTCTAATTAACTTTCTGCTAGCTACCAGTCAGCGCTACATTGAGGCTCGCCGGATTGTGCAAAGGTTGAGCTTAAAACAATTACATCCCTCCATCCCCCAACTCCTAGTAGCAGGGATACAAACAGCAGCGCTATGGCCTATCCATGCCCTAGGAGACCGACTGGTATATCAACAGATACGTCAAGTAATGGGGGGACAACTGAATTATCTCGTCAGTGGAGGCGGCTCGCTGGCAATGCACTTGGAAAACTTTTTTGAAATTGTAGGCATTGAGATCCTAGTCGGCTACGGCCTAACCGAAACTTCTCCCATCACCAACGTCCGTCGCCCTAAGCGCAACCTACGCCCTTCAGCTGGACCGGCAATGCCGGAGACTGAAATCCGCATTGTTGACCCCGAAACCCGTCAGCCCTTACCTACCGGAGAGCGCGGCCTCGTCACGGTGCGGGGGCCACAAATTATGCAGGGCTATTATCAAAACCCTGAAGCGACGGCAGCGGTAATCGATTCCCAAGGGTGGTTTAATACCGGCGATTTGGGTTGGGTGACACCTGACAATGACTTGGTACTGACCGGACGGGCGAAAGATACGATTGTATTAACGAACGGGGAAAATATCGAGCCACAGCCGATTGAGGATGCCTGTATACGTAGCCCCTATATTGACCAGATTATGCTGGTGGGACAGGATCAGCGCTCGCTCGGAGCCTTGATCGTCCCTAATCGGGAAGCCCTGCAACAGTGGGCAGCTGCCCAAAGCCTGCATTTGCTTCTACCCCAAGAGGCAAGTGGTAACCCCTCGCCAGATTCCACACAAGAAATCAACCTAGATAGTAAGATTATCCAGGACTTGTTCCGGCAAGAATTGAATCGGGAAGTGCAAAACCGCCCAGGCTACCGCCCGGACGACCGCATTGGCCCCTTCAGGCTGATTCTAGAGCCGTTTTCGATTGAAAATGGCATGATGACGCAAACGCTGAAGATCCGACGGCCCGTTGTGATGGAACACTATCACGATATTATTAACGGGATGTTTGCCTGATACCACCCTCACGCATAGCGCGAACGCCAAACCTTTATGGACGCCTACAATCCCCAAATGCTCCTGAAGCGAGCCGTTAACATTAAGGTCATCGTCACCCCCCGCTGGAAGGACGAAATACAGATGCAACTCCAAGAGCAAATCAACCAAATTGACACCCAATTGCAACAGATAGACATGCAAGGGCAGCGGGCGATCGCAGAAATTCAAAAGCAGAGTCTGCAACCCCCTGGTCCCCAGACTTTGCAACAAGTTGACAATATCCAACTCCAAGTCAATCAAAAGAAAAGTGAACTGCTAGAGCAGAAAAATCAGAGTCTGCAAAACCTCCAGCAAGTGCAAGTACTAGATCTTGAGCAGGAAGTCAACCAATTTCAGCTCGAAGGCTTTTTCACCGTCGGACCGGGCGACAACCTGATTAGCAAAATGCAGGTAGAAATTCTTCTGCGCGATGGTGTGATAGAAGAAATTCGCGGCGACATTTAACTTGTAGGCATCTACAATCACTTTGGCTATTAAGTGGGCTAGAGACTGCTGGCGACTGGAAATATAAATCTTTGTCGGGTCTGATGGTTCTAGAGCCGTCCCGCAAGATACAATTCAATCTGGCGCCATGCTCTTGAAGTAAATCAATTATCGATTCAGAAACCACCCCATGATTAACGAAGTCTTCATGCCCGCTCTTAGTTCCACTATGACCGAAGGCAAGATTGTATCTTGGGTCAAATCCCCTGGTGACAAAGTTGAAAAAGGCGAAACAGTGGTGGTGGTTGAGTCTGATAAGGCAGATATGGATGTGGAGTCCTTCCACGAGGGCTATATCGCCACCATCCTAGTTCCAGCTGGTGAAGTAGCCCCCGTTGGTGCCGCGATCGCCCTGGTAGCAGAAACTGAAGCCGAAATAGAAACCGCGCAGCAACAAGCAAACTCTGGCGGCGCTGCTCAATCCAATCAAAAACCAGATGTTACCACATCTCCAGGGCAAATTTCGGATATCTCAGCCACGACGAAGGCACCTGAGTCAGCTAGCGTGCCAACTGAGTCACCAAACGGCGCGAATCACCAGGATGGACGGATTATAGCTTCACCCCGTGCCCGGAAGTTGGCTAAGGAACTGAAAATTGATTTGAGTACCCTGAAAGGGAGTGGCCCCTATAGTCGAATTGTCGCAGAGGATGTCGAGGCAGTTGCTAACAAGGGCAAACAACCAGCCAGGACTGCTGACACAACCCCCGTTGCACCTCCACCCCCTGCACCGGAAATCAAGCCCGTCGCTCCATCACCCCCTGCACAGACAGTTAGACCATCGGCACCGGCAGCGATCCCAGCCCCCGTCGCCGGTCAAGTGGTGCCCATGACCACACTGCAAAATGCAGTAGTGCGGAATATGGTAGCCAGCCTGCAAGTTCCTAGCTACCACGTAGGTTACACGATTACGACTGACAATCTGGACAAGCTATACCAGCTGCTTAAGTCCAAAGGTGTCACGATGACGGCGCTGCTGGCGAAAGCTGTGGCGGTGACATTGCAGAAACATTCGCTGCTAAATGCCAGCTACGTGGAGCAGGGAATTCAGTATCGTGCTGGCATCAATATTTCCGTAGCGGTAGCGATGGATGACGGAGGACTGATTACCCCAGTGTTGCAAAATGCAGATCAGATGGACATTTATTCTCTGTCGCGGAACTGGAAGACGTTGGTAGAACGCGCCAGAGCCAAGCAGCTGCAACCGGAGGAGTACAACACTGGCACGTTTACTCTGTCGAATTTGGGGATGTTTGGAGTAGATCGGTTTGATGCGATCTTGCCACCTGGACAGGGTTCTATCCTGGCGATTGGGGCATCGCGGCCTCAAGTAGTCGCAATGGCAGATGGGTTGATAGGTGCGCGGCAACAGATGCAGGTCAATCTTACTTGCGACCACCGGATTATCTACGGTGCCCATGCTGCGGCCTTCCTGCAAGATTTGGCGAAGTTGATTGAAACAAATGCCCAATCTTTGACTCTCTAGCCTTGAGGTCAGCACGCGGGTGTGGGGTGTGGGG
>CAXUIG010000129.1:0-17145 GCA_964250845.1 uncultured bacterium
GTGCTAGTATTTTGGGGGGAGGGGTGCTAGTATTTTGCTATAGGGCATGGCACCTTTTGGTTGCATTTGATACACTTGTCCAGTTTCAAGCAACCGCATACATTGTATACAACCTCATTCCTATATTGATTTGTCCCATATCCCCTACTGGACGAGTGCAATTGTGAATGCTATACGCAATTCCACTTTGATATTGGTTATCTACAGTTGGATAACACGATAGCTAATTTAAAAAAAATCCTTGCAGAGGCTGGCAAGGATTTGAACAAATTTTTGAATTGAAATGGCTGTAACTTAGCTTTATAAAAGCTTACCGACCCCTAAAAACTTTGGCAATCGGTAAAAATCATTAAAAAGTTAGATAAAAGTCACAGATTTTCTTAGGGAAGCGAACGCTGACTTGCAAGCAGCGTCACTAGAAACGGTTACTAGTCAGAGCAGTGCGCTTTATCTTCATATGAATTAATTCTAACTTTTTGATGATGTTTTGATGATTTTTACCGCTTGTAAAATTTCTTAGGGGTAGGTAATGTTTTATAAAAGCTTAGTCCATAGATAAAGGTAAAATGCCACTAACAACCGCTTTACTCACTAGCCACTCACCTGGAAAATTAAAAAACATGCTGAGCAACTATGGCATCGTTTAGTCTTTTCATCGGGCTGGTCCTAATTCTGCTGGTGAACCTGGTTCCTACGCGGCTGAGAATCACTCTTTGTTGCGAAGGAGGAAAGAGAAAGGTGGTAGTTCTGTATTTTTGAGATGAAAATAATTAGCCGAGATGGAAAACAATAAGCTGACAGTCATAATCCGGGCTAAGTGGCAGTTACGATTAAGAACCATTCGAGCAATGCTGCATATCGTTGGGATATTACTCGCTTTCTTGTTGATGGTGGTTTTGGCTCTGGGGTATGAGTTGAAGCAATCGTATCGCTGGGTATTCCTTGGGGAGCCGCCCGCATCACTGTAACATCGCACCCGAGGTAATTGCTGCATCAGCAGCCAATGATCAAAACTGAAGCGCCAACCTTCAAACCCACAGACAACTGACATTGATTCAGTACCTGTCTTAACGGGGCTTGAGCTAGTCCTAGGAATAGCGATATTAACTTCCTGGGTTGAAATCCAGCATCAAGTCCATTTTAGCCATTTTTATCTCCAAGATGCAATCTGGTCAGGAGAGTTGGCTTTTGATAGTGCAGCCTGCCCTTCCTGAGCATGTTTCATCTCTGTTGAGTCACATTGTTAAGCAAGTTTGTATTTATTAACACAGCAAGCCTTAACAGTACTGTTAAGGCTTGCAATAAAACTTAACATTAGTAATAATCGTAAGGAACCACACGTCCTGAGCGTTAAAAAACAGTAAAGATGATTCAAAAACTTTCGCCTCTGCCTTCTGAATACTCTGAAGGTTAAAGTCACTATGAACTTCATTAAAGTTGGCAATATTGTCATCAACACCAATTACATTGCTGCTGTTAAACTGGATAGCGAGACTTTCTCTGGAGAAAAAAGCGTTTCTATTCTGCTAGCCACTCCTAAGTTTCCCCTGTTACAGCTATCAGCAGTACCAACTCCCTATCACTATGAATGGCTTGATTTTACTGGTAGGGAAGCTCAGGTAATACGAGACTATTTCAGTAGTTTTAACCAGGTGCTTGACCTGCTGCCACCGCACCAAAAACCAACTAGATTGTAGTTATTTTTCTATAGCCCTATAAATCATAGAAACAAAACAACATAAATAGATACTTTAGCCCTGTTAAAATGTAATAGGTAATACATAGTTGTCAGGTTAATGCCGATGCCTAGGGGATGATTCTTTCGCGAACGGAAGTTTTGGGGAGGCAGACCCACACCCGCGCTCAGCGCCTTGACTTTCTGGCTCAACTTACTTTTTGTTACTATGTATGACTTGTTATTACTGACAAAAATCAATCTATAGCTTAAATTTTCTGAGTGCAGAAAATTCAACATCACCTGCTTCCGAACCAAATTCTGAGGAGAAATTTCCGCCAGTATAAACTGGGTAATTCCAAACGAGTGCTAAGTAATGTGACTGGGTGCGAATAGTTTATAACAAAGGTGCAACCATTGCAGATATATTCAAGGGCATTGATAGCGTTTAAATATTAGTACAGCAACAGTGTAGCCACACCTCCATATTTACCGCCTGTTACCCCAAACTGCTGACATTCACGCGGTGAAAACCACCTCTGTCGAGTTCATCGATGTCCATGCATGTAGTTAGCAATGATACTGGCTACATCTGGCGTCACCAGTTCACCCCACAATCCCACACCATCGGCTCGTTTCGTGGATATCCAACGCTCTCTCTTCATAGGAGGAGAAAAATCATGCCCAAATTTGATCTACCTAAGCCACCTGTATTTGAGCGGGTTGAGGACGAACGCCTCCACCGCAAGCAGCACTTAGCCGCTGCATTCCGCCTTTTTGCCCGTTACGGATTTGACGAGGGCGTAGCCGGTCACATTACAGTCCGTGACCCGGAATTTATAGACCATTTCTGGGTCAATCCGTTCGGAATGTACTTTGGTCACATCCGAGTCTCCGACCTCATCCTGGTTGACACTCAGGGCGAGGTAGTTAAGGGCAACCGTCCCGTTAATACAGCTGCCTTCGCTATTTACTCCCAGATTCATGCAGCTCGCCCAGATATTGTGGCGGCGGCACACGCCCATTCAATATACGGTAAGGTCTGGTCAAGCCTCGGTCGCCTTCTTGACCCCCTGACTCAAGATGCTTGTGCTTTTTACAAAGACCACACGGTTTTTTACGACTACAGGGGTGTAGTCCTAGACTCCTCGGAAGGCAAGCGGATTGCCAATGCTTTGGGTGAGAGCAAAGCTGTAATCCTGCGTAACCATGGCTTGCTTACCGTAGGACACTCAGTGGATGAAGCAGCCTGGTGGTTTATCTGCCTGGAGCGAGCATGCCAAGTTCAAGTTCTGGCTAAGGCAGTCGGTCGAACAATTTCCATCGACCCGGACAATGCCCGTCTGACGCAGAGCCAGGTGGGGTCACACTCAGCTGGGTGGTTCAGCTTCCAACCGCTTTACGACAAGATTGTGCGCGAAGAACCAGATTTGCTTGAGTGATGCTGCAGTCCTCTGAACTCGACTGATTAGAGATTAGACTTCTTGCATTCAGTTTAGAATACGCAACGATTCAATACTTCCAGACCTCTGTTTTGGCATTTATGCAAGAAGTCTATTCTTCGCTACCGCGATCGCCTGCGTAAAGCGCTGTTCTCCTGAATAGCGCGATCGCCCCCTGGAGAAGACTTTGGCGAAGATGATTCTGAGTAACTTGTGTATGGTATAGCAAAAATACAAAATCTTGTTGACAAAACCTTTTTATAGGGACTATAGTTGGATAATTTACTTACCACGACATTTTTAGTTTTCAGAGGGTAGTTATGACTCAGAATGAGAATAATGATCATTCCACTATAAATGAATCCTCAATACATTCGGGTATACGACACTGGGGTAAAGTTGAGGTCATAGAGGAAGGAGATAATTATAAAATTAATCGTCTTGAAATCAAGCCTAAGCACCGGATTAAACCACAAATTCATTATCACCGTAGTGAACATTGGGTCGTAGTTTCTGGCACAGCAAAGGTGATCTGTGGAGAAGATGAAAAATTACTTCATCGAAATGAGTCAACCTATGTTCCTTTGGCAACGCTTCATAGTGTAGAAAATCCAGGGTTTATTCCGCTAATTCTTTTGGAAATTCAAAATGGTGAGTACATGGGTGAGGATGATATTGAGCGCCCTTATGACCTAACTTTAGCATAGCCTGTAGTTGAATAAGCCCTAGTCTCTTCATCTAACTGATTGATACCAATTTCCGATTGAGAGCTGAAAGGCAATTTCTGTAATGCGTTGATCAATTCTATGATTCGACTGTTGCATCCTGCCTTTTGGATTGTTGTTTTGTGCTTGATCTGTCTTTTCACCATATCGAACATCAAGCAACCTACCCAGACCCTCAAGACTTTTACTCCAGAACCAGTCCAGCCCCACTCCGTTCGGAAACTTCCCTGGCCAACCCAGACTGGATTGCACATTGCCAATCTTCGCGCCAAGATCCCAACAATTGATCGTATCGTTCTGGTTCCTGATGAAGCCACCTTCCTGGCTGCTATCGAGCACTGGAGCCTTGAAGGGCGTTGGCCTATTCTGATTGAGGATGCGCATTACACACCGATGTTCATCCGGCGTTTCCATCCCACTCAGGTGATTCGTCTACCGACCGTTGCTAAAGCGTTACCGATGGGCCAAGAGCTCAGGCAGCGCTTGCTCAGAGCTACAGCTATGGCATGGAATCCAGAATCGAGAGAATCACTCAAACAAACGTGGAAGCGCCTTGGGTGGCGACCGCCAGGGGTAGTAGTCACTTGGGAGGCTGATCCAGCTTGGCCAGCAGCGGTCTCATTAGCTGCGGATCGGGGCCAACCCCTAGTCTTTCTTGATGCAGACTTTGGCTCCCCCAACGGCACCCTCAATCCTGCACAATGGCAGTTGCTTCGGACTAGGGTTCAACAGGCGGTTCAAGATACTGGTTATGCCTATACAGACCTTGGCGATGACATTGATACCGTCACTATCGTTCGGCAGCTGGCGGTTAAGTATCAACCTACCGAAAAGGCTAAAGAACTGCTAGCAGTGACCGACGGTCTAGCTCGGCATCCAGATGGCCAGCGATGGGCAATTGTCGGCTGGATTTACGGTTCATCCGTGAGGGCACTCTACCAGGCGATGTGCTCCATCTTCCTGCCTCAGGAAACTGCATTGCTCTATAACAGCTACCCAAAGGAGGGGGAGTGGGGAAAGTATGCAATGGACCAAGCAGCGCATCAGCTCAGTGAAGTTGGTTTTGATGTTAAGCTGATCCAACGTCCCGAAGCTAGCGTCAGAAACTGGCGTCATCTTACTGCCAACGGCTTGAACTTCGATCTCATCTTTGTCAACACTAAAGGACCAAGCTCATCATTCAATCTTGGAGATGGTGATGCCTCTGTGGAGGACGTACCAAACCTTAACATACCGGCAGCAGTGCATTTCATTCATAGCTGGTCCGCCGTTACCCCTGATGACCGCAAGACCGTAGCCGGAAGATGGCTCGACGGTGTCTATGCTTATGTAGGAAGTGTCGACGAGCCTTATCTGCAAGCGTTTGTGACGCCACAAGTGCTGGTTCAACGTTTGCAGATGTTAACCCCGTTTCTGATTGCAGCGCGGCAGATTAAAGCCCCACCTTGGAAAATTACTACTATTGGAGATCCGTTGATGACCATCCTCAAACTGAAACCAAGGGATTCGCCTACTACCCATTAGGTTGAAATGACTAACAGCGACTTTATCGGCCTTGCTGCCTCGTATGCCTACGCCACTGGCCTGCTCGTTGTCGGCGAGGCGCTGCGGAAGCTGTTCGGTATCCAGCCGGATATCACCCGCAAGCTCATCCATGTCGGGGCGGGGATGTGGGTTTTCGGTGTGTTGGTACTGTTCAACCGCTGGGAGATCGGAATTCTGCCCTTTGCCACGTTCATCGTACTAAACTATCTGTTCTACCGCTACCGGGTTTTAAGCGCAATGGACACTAGCGACAGCTCACCCGGCACGGTGTATTTCGCTATCTCGGTGACCCTGCTGTTCGGGCTACTGTGGCGGCCAGATGGCCCCGTAGATCGCGCACCAATCGCCACAGCTGGGGTGATGGCAATGACTTGGGGAGACGCGCTGGCCGCATTAATCGGCAAGCGCTTCGGGCGGCACCGATACAAAGTGGGGCAGAGCGAGCGCTCTTGGGAGGGGTCGGTAACGATGTTCGTGGCTAGCACGGCGGCGATGTTTCTGGTGCTGTTGTTGCTGCCCGGCTCGTCGCTTAGTCCGTTGGCAACATCTTCGGGTGCGGGGTGGACGCTATTCACAGCACTAGTAGGCGCTACTTTCGCAACGCTAGCTGAGGCGGTTTCGCCGCACGGCATGGATAACCTGAGTGTACCACTGGTGGCGGCAGGGGTAACAGGGGTGATGATGCAGGGGCACTTGCGATTCCTATAGAACCCATTTGAGATCTCTAAGAGGAGGCTGCAAGCCTCTTAATCATCAGTCTGACAAAGCAGAGATTCAACTTCGTTGTCGCATTCGATAAGGTTCGCTCAAAGTTTTTGACGAGGATCTTACATCGCTCCATCCAAGCATTAGAGCGTTCAATTACCCATCGCGCGACTGCTGGAACAAATCCAGATTTTCCTTGAGCTGCTTTCTCTTGTTTTGAAGGTTTCGTTGAAAGCTCAAACTTAATCTTTTGCATGATCTGGGGATACACCAACTCTAGCTCTTGTGTGAGATGTTCTGGGTGATAGCCGTGGTCTAACAAGATGGTAATCTTGGGAATGTTCATCGGCTTTGACCGAAAATAGTCGATGTTTTTGGTCAACATCTCAATCAATCCCGCATCATCGGAAACATTCGCTTTCGTACAGTGCGTGAAGAACGGAAAGCCCAACGTATCGACTGCCAGATGCCGTTTAATTCCATTCGTTGCTTTGTAAAAGCAAAACCCCGAGCGGAAAACTATCCATTGTTGTCCAGCCGTGTGTGAAATAGTCGTGGCGCACCGAGAGTGATCTGTTTGACGGCTGGACAACAATGGATAACCTTTTTGTAACCCCTTCGAGTCCACACTCGCATTACAGGTGTTTCGCACCGCTTGCGAGTCAATGATGATTAAAGTTGTCCACTTGGTTTTTTTTTCGCTTGTTCGCGCACTTGTCCATGCAAGACGTTCATCAGTTGCTCAATTGCTCCAGCGTAGCGCCACTGCTTGTAATGCCAATAGACCGTTGAGTAGGGCGGTAAATCTTTCGGCAAATCTTCCCAATTGCAGCCATTCTTCAATTGATAGAAGATGCCATCCAAGATTTCTCGCTTCGTCCAGTTCGAGGGTCGAGTCCGTTTTTTCTGCGGTAATATCTCAACCAGCAAGGGTTCCACAATTTCCCACTCTCGGTCGGTTAAGCTGCTGGAGTACGGCATAATAATCAACGCTGTAGGGGGTTGGCTATGACCTTACTTCATCGCCGTAAAAGATGTCAAATGGGTTCTATAGAGAATCAATGTCAATTCCCCGCTCTCGTAATTTAGCGATCAGTTCCTCTGTTTCGCGCCGCTCCTGTTCTGCTCGTTGTCGCTCATTTTCAAGCTGCTGAGCCGCAACTTCGGCCCTCTGATCAGCTTGCTGGGCCCGTTGTCGCTCAATTTCTATCCGCTGCTCAGATTGCTCGGCACGAGTACGCTCAATTTCAGTCCGTTGTCGCTCCTGCTCCGCCTCGGTCAGCACCCACTTGCCCTGTTCGTCATACCACCGCAGCCACAACCGAGGGATGCGACTGTACTCTCCTGACCACAATCCCAACCCTAACTTCAGCTCTGGTACCCAGACTTTTGGCTCTGCCAGGACTAATTCTTCGTATTGACTTCCGACCAACTGAAAGGCTTTTAACTCGTCAGTGTAGCGGTCGAACAAAATGTAATAAGGCACGCCTAGGATGTGCTCGTACACCTGCCACTTGGTGGGTGGGCTATTTGGCTGTGCTTGTGTGTTTCCCAAGTCCTCATTTCGGGTGCTGGGAGAGAGCAGTTCTACCACTACTAGCGGTCTGACTCCCTCTTGCCAGATCACGTAGCTCAAGCGCAGTTCTTTGTGGTCATACAATCGGGGCACCCCGGCGACGACAAACCAATCAGGGCGCTTGTGCCATTGGGGGTGGTTAGGGTCGTAGTAGAGGTTTAAGTCGCTGGCAACGAATACTTGGTCTGGTGGATAGGTGGGCGGCTGGCACCCCATACTCAAAAGTTGCGGTTGCCAAATGTGAAACTCGTCGGGCAAGCCAGAGTCCTCCGGGTCTTCGCTCGGCAGGTCATACATCGTCGGCATCGTCTTGAGCGGCGACAAGGGCGGGTCAGTTTGCTCAATCGGGTATTTAACTGGCAACATAAGCGCTTCCCTTTATCCTTAGTTTTGCAATCCGACACACACAAAAGATATAGTGGTTTCAATCTAGCAATTTTTGGTCAAGCAAGAGGCAGAGAGGCTTTCTTGTGATCTTGCACGGGGGAAATCTCGTACCTAAAAGCTCTCGAACATCTAAGACAAGATCGCAATAGCAGTCTTCAACAGAGGTCAGGGATCGGGGGTCAGGGAAATTAGACAAATTCCCTGACCCCTGTTCAGTCACTCACTAGAATCCCTGAGCTAATTTCAGGTTCTTTACTATTTCGCCAATGTACCTACTGGCCAAGTCTTTGTTAGGCGCACTCTCGGCCAGACCTACATTTTTGTCGATCTCGCCTAGATATGTGCTCATTGCATTTTCGTGGGGTGAACCCTGAGCCAGCTTCACATTTTTGTCAATTTCTCCCAGGTACCTGTGGAGTGCTCTCTTGTCAGGAGCATTCTCTGCTAGGTTCACATTTTTGGCGATTTCGCCCAGATAGCTGTTGACCGACTCTTTGCGAGATGCGTTCTTGGCCAGCTTGGTGTTCTTCTGGATCTCTTTTAGATACCTTGTGATCTCTCCCATGGCAGAGGTACTCTCTGCTAGTTGAACATTCTTCTTAATTTCACCTAAATATTCGTTGGCTGCACGCTCGTGCGGTACGTTATCAGCTAAGTTGGCATTTTTGTCAATCTCTTTTAGGTAACTTGTGATCGCTTCCATGGTAGAGGTACTCTGTGCCAGGTGAACATTCTTGTCGATTTCACCCAAATATCTGTAGATCGGGTCTTGATATTCGGTTTGTTCCAAAGAAGTTGCCTGCGTGGCAAAAGGTTGTTGAGCTAGAGTAGGAACTGCGCTTGTGCTGACCAGTAAAGCCAGACCAAATATAGCTACATAGGAACGGCATTTTTTGATATCCATCGTCATGTCTCCTTTATAAGTTTTGAGCGGGCAATCCAATCGTCGATTTCATCAGATAGTTATGTTTTTGACTTGCCACAAATATCTATGTTTTCAATTTCTGGCAGACCATATTTTTTGCTGATATCTATGGTTGACTCCACCTGTAATAAATTTACGGAATTGCCCGTTACAACAAGGGCAGATAAATCGGTTACCGACATATAGCGGTGACTGAAGTAACCCGTAAATTTCCATTACTGTAGCAAGATGATTTGTTGGGATGACCTTTTTTGCTAGTAACTTTAGAGAGTCCATAATTTTCTTGACCTTTAATAAGGAGACGATTTTAGAAACAGAAGTCAGGCTGACTCATGATAATGTGCGATGCTCGATAGAAATATTTACTTGCCCTCAACGCTCTTCACACCGATGTTTAGAGAGTGCTTGACTACGCCGAGCAACATTTGAGGAACGCGACCAGCAGAGAATACAGACAGAGCGATCGCATACGTCAAAACAATGACAAGCGGTTGCAAGTAAGCCTGCAAATACACGGGTAAGGGAACAGCAAGTACAGCTGCTAGTGTTACGCTCATCGTGACTGTTGGCAATACAATTGGTTCGCTCAAGGTGCCTATCTTCCACCCTGCTACACGGCAGGTAGCCAGCCAGAACCAAGCGGTGGCCACGAAGCCCATCACTAGTGCAACGGCGATCGCCACCCCGGTTGTTCCTCCAAGCCTTGCCCCCAGTAAGTAAGAGGGGATAGAGAGCGGAACCAGAACCCAGTTAATTGCAGCATTGATGCCTGGGTAGTTCAAGGCGTTCAAAGCGGTGCCTAAAATAGCCATGAACCCCCGAGCATAGGCAAAAACCAGCACGATCTGGAAAATGCTAACTGCTGCCACCCATTTTGAACCGAACAGCAAGGGAATGGCCCAAGGAGCAGCCACAAACGCGACTCCGTAGATGGGAGCAGAGATTAAAGCGTACAGTTCCAGTGCCTGGCACAGATAACTTCCCTGGCTCTCGCTATCCTGCTGTGACAGGGCCGAAAAGTTAACTCGATTGATTTGGGAAAGGGCAGATACCGGCAACATCGCCAGTTGGTAAGCCAGGTTGTAGTAGCCTAGCGCCTGAGTTCCTAAGAGTCTGCCAATCACAAAATTGTCACCGTTCAGATTCGCATAAACGGCTAAATTTATTCCGATCAGACCACTGATATAACTGCGCACCTCACTCACAGCAGAAAGATTGGGGATGAAATGGTAGGTGAAGCGGTATCTACTCAACCAGCGTTTAAGCACAGAATCAACCAACGCCATCGCTATCTCTCCAGCGGCAAAGGACCACACCCCGCCACCGAGAGCGGCACAAATTAGGGCACCACCATAACGCGCAAAACCTGCCGCAGTGTCGCAGATAGCCAGTTCTCTGAATTTCATCTGCCGAGAAAGGACAGCACCATGAGAACCCGCACCCGCACCAATTAAAAAGACCAGAGCTACACAGGCAGTCAGCGGCCACAGTACAGGTACGCCAAAAAACTGTCCGAGAGGAAAACCAATAAGCACTTGCAAGAAAAACATGCCAACGGAGATATTGATTCCGAGGCTGTAGACAGCGTCAACCAGTTTTTTGTCATCTAAACCTCGATAAACAAGTACCCCAGCGATCGTCCCGTCTTTGAATAAAACCGACAGCATCGTCACTATCAAGACCATCGCCCAGATCCCAAAGTCATGAGGCGATAAGAGACGGGCAAGCACAACCTGAGCTATCAGCTGCGAGAATTTCGCCAGCACAAAGCTCGTGGTCAGCCATAGGCTGCTCCTAGCTATCTTGGCTGAACTGGTTTGCGTCATAAATCTGGTTAGGTCACGGTGTTCGCGAGGTGCGGAAATTGAGCCAAGTAAAGCGAGCGGTGGAGATTTTTGTGATTTGCTAGCTCTTGACCCTTGTGGCCAAGCTGTTCGCGCAACCGCTGGTCTGTGCACAACTGATATAGATTTTTGAAGATCTCATCGGCGGCATTCGGGTCTACCAGGATGCCACTTTCCCCATGGCGGACTGCTTCTTCCACCCCACCTGAGCGCGAGGCAATGACAGGTTTGCCAAAGTAACCAGCTTCTAGGTAAACAATCCCGAAGCCCTCAATACTCTTAGCCTTGGCATCAAAGAAGGTAATCATCGAAAACAAGTCACATGCTGCATAGTAACTAGCTAACTGATCGTCGGGTACATACCCGGCAAAGAACACGCGCTTCTCGACACCCAATCGCCTGGCGAGGGACATGAGTTCCGGCTCCATCGGACCTCGACCACAGATCAAGTAATAAACATCAAGCCCCTCAGACAACAGAGCGGGTAAATTCTCGATCACTTGGTCAAAACCCTTGCGTCGCACAAGACGTCCTACTGAAAGAATCACCACCGCCGACTCAGGGATGTTATAGGTACCGCGCTTCTTAGCGCGTAAGCTATGAACATTCTCTAGAACTGCTTCGGAACCAAACTTCTGTGTTCTAACCGTAGGATTGATCACATAGGTCGGGGTATCAACCTGAAAGTTAGCTTTGAAGTAGCCCTGAGTAAAGGAACTGTTGCAGACAATACCCTGAGCTCGCCTAAGCGTTCGCTCAAACAGAGCACGTATAACTGGATTTCTGAGGGGGCAGAGGACATCATCTCCATGTAGGTATACAAAAAAGCGGATGGGCAGCAGGTAGCTTAGTAACAAAAGCGATGGAAAGTCATAGCCGTGGCACCATTCAATGTACTTATAGCGGTAACGACGAAACAGAGTTATGCCAAGTACGAATGACCAGATCAAGTAGAGGATTTGTTTGAGGATACCGCCCAAGGGAACAGAACGGAGGAATGTAGGCACTGGCCAGCGGTACACCCGAAAGGGTTGAGCATCGTCAAAAGCTTGATCTCCTGAACACCTAGCTGTTAGAACAATCACGCGTTCTGGATCCTGGAAGCAACGGTTGTAGGCATACTCCTGGATACCACCTGGATCGGGCCCAAAAACGCGCGAGACTACCAGGATGTCTGGTAACGGAGCTTCACTCGCTGTTAAGTCATCGAGTTGTGAAAGCTGTTGCATTATAACTATCCCCTGACTTGTGCCTCTAAAAGGACTTGACTCGCGGGAGCTAAACGGGTAATTTCCATGAGTGCGCGTGCGTAACCTCCTATGCTGCACCGAGTCTTGACCCAGGTTTTGCCCTGAGCCAGAATTTTTGGGGTATTGGTGTCAGCAGCTACGCGAATAATTGCTTCAGCCGCAGCGACCGGGTCGTTGGGGTCAACAGTCCATTCAGGAGCAAAGTGATGCAAAATTTCGCCAATCCCGCCAGTCCGACTTCCGATTACAGGGACACCAGAAGCGATCGCCTCAACGACTGTGCGACCAAAAGGTTCTCGCGGGGCGAGAGTAACCATCACATCCGCGTATTTGTAGTAGTCCTCGATAGTGACTGTAGGAGGCAGGACCGTAAAGCGGTCTGCCACGTCTAAGCGTTCAGCACTTTCAAGCAAAGCGCGGGTATACATTTGCGACTGTGAGCTGTCCTCCCCAATCACAACTGCGTGGTAAAAGTGACCAGTTGCTTTAAGATGAGCAAGCACCGGGATCAGCGATCGCAGGTTTTTGTCATTGACAATTCCTGGCTTAGTAATGCGGGAGGGTGTCAGCATCACACGAGCGCCAGAGCGGATAATGGTTTGTAGCTCAACAGGAGGAGAGCCAGAAGGGGGTTGATCATTAAATCTTTCTGCATCGACTGGTTGATACAAAATTCCTCGATTATCGTTCACGAGGCGGCGAATATGATTGGCAGTGAATTTTGAATTACAAATTGCGATTGGAGAAAGGCTGGCAAAAGCAAGCTTTCGGACTAAGAAGCCAAGGTAATTATACGAAAGTGCTAAGTCGTGGAAGAAATGAAAAACAGAACGACCACTGAGGCGGAGGGCAGGCGCAGCCAGCATAATGGCGGGAATTTGATCAGATTGAATACAGTTATCCAGCAGCAACGGCCAATCCCTTGGTTGCTGACCTACCCATCGAAATGCACGTTCTAGAAACTGGGAATGATTCTCAGCACAGATCGTCTTTAGATAAGACCCTTGGCCTACTTGGTGCAAATACCTTTCGCTCAGCGAACCGGACGGGACGAGTACACACAGCTGGTCAGATGCGCTACAGTATCCGAACCCCTTTATCAGCAGCGAGAGGGTAACCAGCGTACCTCCTAAACTGCCAGAATCCCCCGGTACAATTAGAAGCTTACGCATAATTGCCTTGTTCTCCTAAGCCCTACATAATTTCAACTGAGTTCTGTGCCTAACACCTTGAAACGCAAGTAACCACGCAGTCCCAAGCGAAGAACCACCTTACCTTCAGAGGGAAACAGGGCGCAGATGCCGCGCCGCAAAAGCCTTTCTAGGGTATCCCTTGCACTACGCTTGAGCGCAATGCTTTCTTGTAAGGATAGCCAGATAATCCCAAACGCCTCTGTCCAGGGCACCCCACCCTGCTGCAGCACTTTAAGGCTGCGATAGTCTACATCCCCTTGGATATCAAAGCGGTCAATTAATCCCACTCTGGTAGCTGCCTCATTGATGTAAGCAGCTGTTTCCTCACGCTGCTGGATCAAATATGGCAGATTGCCGTTGTGGGCCTGTTTGTTTCTACCGTGCATGCGATAGAACATCAGCGGCTCATTGATGCAGCCTACCTCACCATAAAAGGGGATTGTCGCGTTTAAATAAGTGTCGATTCCCACAGATTGCCCCAAGGAAATAGGCATGACTTGCTGAAGAACTGCACGGCGATATGTAATTGCAGAAGTGATAGCCATTGCGTACTTTCCCCATTGCAGCAGCAAAGAACGCACATTCCCCTGACTGAGAATCGTAGAACCACGACCTCGGGGCAGACCTTCTCGATTTACGGAAGTCCAACAGTGGGAAATCTGCACCCACTCCGGATGGTCTAGAAAGGCTGTTACCACCTTCGCTAGCTTTTCTCTGTGGAAGTAATCATCGGAGTCCAGAAAACAAATGATCTCGCCTATGGAGCGTGTAAGTCCAGCAGTGCATGCCCTTTCGTGTCCAGCATTGTCCTGAAAGACGGCAATCAGGCGATCGCCATAGGACTCAATCACCTCGCGTGAGTTGTCTGTTGAGCCATCATCCACAACGATTAATTCAAACTTGCGGTAGGTTTGACCTAAAACACTTTCGATTGCTTCAGGTAAGAACCGACCATAGTTGTAATTTGTAATAATAACGCTGACTAAAGGCTCAGCTGCGGTCAGGGTAACTTCAGTCCTCGTCAATAGTTCTGTCAGTTTTTTTTTCATGTCTAAAACCCAGTTCCTTTAAAATTATACGCCTCTGGTAAAAGGCTATTCCTGCGCATCTTACTCAACAGTTTTAGTGCGGATTTATCCCTGACGACAGGCAGTAGAGTTAAGATTATTATTGTCATTTCAGCATCCATCACGAGGAAAGTTAAGTTGCAGCAGAGTAGCATTAGCAGGGAAGAAATTGGTCTGTGGTTTCGGGTGTTATAGAACCACAGGATTAAAGATACCCAAAATATCAAGAAAATTACTGTACCCACTAAACCAGACTGATAGAGAAGGGTTCCCAGAAAGAAGTTGTGGGTACCAATCCGCGCAGGCTCGTACCCTGGCACTACCGTCGGTCCCGGCACTCCACGCCCCAATAGAAGCTCGTCGGGTTCATTCAAAACAGCATTGAGTGTCCTTTGGTAGATTTTTTTACGACCTTCTGTCGAATCTGCGCGGTACTTACCTGTAGCCTCTGCTGTATTTGTAAGCTTAGTAGAGAGCAAGTCAGTTGCTGGAGGCATCGAAAGTGTAATAAAACTCGCCATTGCAATTAGGGCACAAAGCAGTGCGGGACCCGAGACTTTACCAAGCGTCCACAAGTAACGCAAAAGTACCAAAAGGGGAAACACAATCCAGTTAGCGCGAGTTCCACTCAAAATTAATAGAAAAACGCAACCTAAAAACAGTAGCAGCGACCAAAGGCGGTTCTTAATATCCAAAGCCAGTATACCAATGTAGCTTGCTACCATAGCGAAGGACTGTGGATCGACAAAGAAAAAACTGAAACGACTTAGTCCTGCTAAAGCTTTATCTTTAGGGTTGTAAGGTCCTAAGTAGTTGCCAGGACCAGCCCCAGGTTCATACCCATTCTTGTTTGTGAGTAAGCCAAAAAGAGAAAGGGGTCGAGTATAGTCAGGTTCTCCGAAGACGAAGTGAACAATTAGCCAGAAAACTAACATCACTATAACAATGATGGAAAAAGCCCAAGCAATTACCTGTGGACGTACATGAATGTCTTTAGTCTGGATATACCAAATCAACAACCCACAGGAGATCCAGCTATCGAGGTGACCCAGAACCAAGTGTGGCGTGAATTCTGCTGTGTTGAGACTGACAGAGACAAGCCTAAATAGACCGAAGGCGACTGCTGAAAAGGCAATTAGGCTCGGATGTTGTAGACCAAAGGCTCCTCTTTTGGAAAATTCATATATACCAATGCCGGTTGTTAACATCAGCAATAGGTAGGACCATCCCAGTAACCACCAGAGGGGTATCAGCAAAATAGCAAGGCAAACCAAGCGTTCTGGCTGAGTAAGGGCACTCCACCGGATGCGAGTCCCATTCAGGAGACCATCCTTGTCTTCTATCAGGCCATACTTAGATTCAGATAAATGTGCAGGTAGACGCAGTTGTTGATTCATTGGTTGACCTGAGAACTAAGCTGTTGTGCATTTAACGCCACATATCTATGGATGCCCCTCGGATACTAGGTGTACCTTAGTAAGCACCAAAACCTAATAGAACCTTGGGAATGGTCAACAGCAGGAGCTTTAGATCCCGAGCCAGAGACCAAGTACGAAGGTATTTAAGATCAACGTTGTTCACCGCATCTAGATCTAGCAAGGTTGATCTCTTCTCCACCTGCCAAGCCCCTGTGATTCCCGGCAGTGCATTCAAACGTTGCTTTCCTTCTGGACTGATTCGGACTGCATCATACAGAGCCCAAGGACGAGGTCCGACCAAACTCATTTCACCCGACAATACATTGAACAACTGCGGTAGCTCGTCCAGGCTGTACTTACGCAACCAGCACCCTAAGCGTGTAATCCGAGGGTCATCTTTGCGCTTGTGTAAACCTTTCTGGGTAGTCATCACCTGATAGTGAAGCTTTTCTGCATCAATCACCATTGTCCGAAACTTAAAGATCTCAAATAGCTTGCCCCGCTCTCCCACGCGCCATTGCCGGAAGAAGATTGGTCCTGGTGAGTCAAAGCGGATTAAAACAGCCAACCCCAGCATGATTGGACTTAAAACCAGCAGCAACAGGGCAGCAATCACCCAGTCAAGCAAGCGCTTAAGCCACCAAATGAGTGGGCTTTTCTTTTTTGGCAGTTCAGTGATGAAAGGTAACCGCAGGAACACAGGCTTATTTGCTTTTTTACAGGCATCTGCCCAAAACTTCAAGCTGAAGTCACCCAATAGTGGGTCTATGCTGATCAGCTGCACGTAAGAATGCTTTAAGCAGTCTATTAACCAGGGTTTATTTTCAAGTGAAGGCAGATAGGACTGTTTAACCTGCGGTGAACATCTTACTAACAGCTTTTTCTGTTGCCATTTCAGGCTACATTTAGGAGAGCAATAAACTGCTTGTTCCTGCTCAGTAGAAGCATATACCTGTAAAAGAGATGTAAAAATTGTCATGGTTACCTCACCGCAACGGCTGAGAGTTACAAATTCCTGAGCAAGCAATTAAATTCTTAGAGTTAATCAAATACACTGCTATATTTGCCTTGACAAAAAAGAAGTCAGGAGAAAGGCGTCAGTCGTCAGCCGGGGCTCCTGTTCACAAGCAACAGCGAAAATTGAATTGCCAACATTACTCGTAAACTAGGGTAGTTTCAGTAGGCAATGACATTATCTTCTACTGGAACTAATCCATATTCTTCTGAAGTTTCTCCTGTGAACCTGGCTTTAAAGCGGGTGATATTGAAGGTTCCTAATTCAGAAGATTAAGCTATAGATTAAATTGTGTCAGCTCTAAAAAGTCAGTAAAAGTCATAAAACTTGAGAGCGCAATTTCAACTGGTAGACAGCAATCGGGGAGAGGGGGGGAGG
>CAXUIG010000130.1:0-17125 GCA_964250845.1 uncultured bacterium
CCCCTCCCCCCCTCTGCTGCGTCAAATCATCTTGCAGGTTTAGAGTCCAAATATGAGTCAGGCAAAGGGCAAGAAGCTCAAACTGATGGTGGTAGATGACGAGCCTGACAACTTGGATTTACTTTACCGGACATTTCGGGGTGATTTTCAAGTATTTAAGGCAAATAAGGCTCGCAGTGCCCTGGAAATCCTGGACAAAGAAGGCGAGATGGCAGTAATTATCTCTGACCAGCGAATGCCAGAGATGAACGGAACTGAATTTTTCGGCCTAACGGTTGATCGCTTTCCCGATACAATTCGTATTCTTCTGACTGGCTACACTGACGTGGAAGATCTAGTTGACGCGATTAACTCCGGTCAAGTATTTAAGTATATCACCAAGCCCTGGACTCCTGATCACCTGAAGGTGGTAGTCCAGCAAGCGGGTGAAACTTATGGTGTCCTTAAGCAACGCACCAATGAACTGCGCCGCGCCCTGCGGCGCGAATCGCTATTCAACGCAGTCACGAGTGCGATTCGAGAGTCCCTCGACTATCGTAGTATGCTGCAAACAATTGTCTCGACAATTGGTCAGAACTTTGAAGCCACCAGTTGCTTGCTTAGGCCAGTGGAGTTCGATGTTCTCTCGTCAGAATTTTTCTCCTACCAAGCCCCCAACGCCCCACCCCACAACAACTCTCTCAATACTGACCCCCTGATTCAAACTGTCCTCAAAACCCGCCAGCCTCGCTTCGCCCAGGGCTGTGAAGAGGGGCAGAGCTACGAGCAGCTAATTGTGCCGCTGACCTACAAGCAACAACTGCTTGCCGTTCTCGCCCTCTACCAAACCGGCAATGGTCGTTCCTGGCATACCGAAGACATAAAGCTAATTCCAGGCGTGGCAGAACACGCGGCCTTGGCACTCTCCCAGGCCAAACTCTACCAGAGGCTCCAGGAACAAGCCGATCAGATCCAGGCTGAACTAGAGGTAGCACGCCAAATCCAACATAACCTCCTGCGCCAAAGCTGGCCAGAAATTGATGGGGTGCGGGTGCAAGCCTGCTGCTATCCTGCCCGAGAAGTCGGAGGGGATTTTTTTGAAGTGTTTGTTGCTCCCTGTGGGGACATTTGGCTGGCAGTGGGCGACGTTTCTGGCAAGGGTGTCCCAGCTGCCCTGTTCATGGCAAGTGCGATTTCCGTCTTACGACGAGAACTTTCTCAAGAAACTCCAGAGTTGCCGAATGTGGTGATGCAGAATTTGAACACTACACTGTCAGATGATCTGATTAGCAATAACTGCTTCATCACTCTCGTATTAGCCCGTTATACCCCTGCAACCGGCCAGCTGGCCTACGCCAATGCCGGTCACATATATCCTATGGTCTGGTCGCCCGAAGTTGCGAGGCGGGCCTTAACGCTGCCGGAAAATTCCGTGGCGGTCGAGCCAGATTATCTCAAGGTGCGCGGCATTCCCTTGGGGATCTTACCCGTATGGATTGCAGCAGCTGGCAGTTTGATCCTGAATCCGGGTGACACCCTGCTGCTGGCAAGTGATGGTCTGACGGAGGCAACTGTCTCTCAGGAGGCGGCAGCGACAAATGGTGTTGCTGACAGTGGGCACAACCGTTCTATGCTGAGACAATCGGGTCTTTGGCAACTCTTACTGCAGGAGCCAAAACCCCTGAAAATAGAAAATTTACTAGCTCGCATCCAGGCAGACAACCAAGTTCAGGAAGACGACCAAACTATACTCTCGCTAGAGGTTTTGTAGGTTAATGAGAACTGAACTTAATGTACCGAGTGAATTGAAGTTCTTGAACATTGTGGAAAACTGGCTGCTGGGCTGCTTGGAAGTAGAACTGGGAGACACAGTTGATTGGCCACGGCAATCGAATCGGTTGCGACTCGTTTTGGTGGAAGCCTACTCCAACGTTGTGCGTCACGCCCATAAGGAACAGGCTAACCTGCCGGTTCTGATTCGCTTGGAACTCAAAGACCGGGATATTGCCATTGAGTTCTGGGACCACGGGGAGGGATTCGATTTGTCTAGCTATTTGCCACCGAACCCGGAATATAAACAAGAAGGTGGGTATGGTTGGCTGATTATGAGTCGCCTCATGGATCGCGTAGACTACCGCTTGGAGGCTAATGGTCGCAACTGTCTTAAGTTAGAAGTGAGTCTGGCTAATCCAATTTATAGCAATCCTAAGTGAGTTATGAATTAAGTGAGGCAACGAAGAGAATGGTTACTATAGAGACTAGTGGGTGTAATCAGTAGAGTGACGAGATGCAAAACCTAAAATTGACCTGTAGTGTGGATGGAACTGACTACAAGGAATACGAGGTATTGATTAATGATCAACCCTTAGGACTTATTTCCTGGAAGAGTGAACCTGTCACATCCTCGGGTTGTTGGTATACAACCGCAAGCGATGGTAACACTCGATACTTTCAAACACAAGAAGAAGCTATAAATTTTTTGACCGACAATCCCTTGAAGTCTGCTAATGAGCTTTCAGCCAAGCTCAAGGCTGAAGCTCACAAGCTCATGGATATGGCTGAAGAAATCGAATCTGAAAGTGCTGGTATTGAAGCCAAAGACAAATAGCTAAACGGTAAAATCAAGGAGTCTACTCGCTGAAAGTTAGAGGATCTTTGATGCATTTACTGGCGGTGGTGAGCTTTCGCTTGAATGCCAGATTATTTTTCCTCATAATTAAGTTTTTTTAAGGAAATTTCTAAATTTTACCTGTCAACCGCGAGAATGCCCGCGCCATAACGTGAGCGACTAGAAGATTATGTTGGGCTTACGCCCAGACATAATCTTCGCAGCGATACGTTTGGCGTCAGGATGAATCGCGGGCCAAGTCTACTGGGTGATATATGACAAAAAGAATGACTATTATGCTGACCATTGCGGATAAAACTGAGTCAATGATATTGGTATAATTTATGCAGCGGAATCCGCTCTAGATATCACAGGGAGTTTTCGCCCCGACTCGTGTCCGGAATGCGAAAGTGCCAGCACGGGAGTCAGAAAGGAAGCAAGCGACACATAGAAAAGATTTTTCTTTTCGCTACATAACCAACTGGCGACGGGGCACGCCGTTAGTTGTAAAACTCTAAAATGCTCAGGAGATGGTCTGGCGGGCTGTAAGTCATGGGGCTGCACTAGTTAAGAATCGTAGACCCAGGAAATTCCAGGAGTAATCTTGGAAGCCCGCGCTATAACGCGCTTCGCGTTTAGCGTCGGGTAGATGTCACTAACTTGGGTTGGCTTAGAGCTGCTAGTGGTTAACATTTGATCTGTAAGCATTGCTCTTGCTTTTCTGAGAGCAGGCAAAGGTCTTTCATTCTATTGACTTGTATTTAGCATGACGATGACACAGTTGTTTTGTTTGTCACCACGCTATCGCCTTGACGATGAATCACCCTGGTTGGAGGGAATTGATCCAGCCCGTAATTACTGGATTGCTGTGAATGGAGATGCCGCGATTACAGTGAGTATTCCTGGTTTGACGGTGTCTAGCTTGCGCGATTTGAAGCAGGCCATTCGCCAATTTCGAGGGCTTGAGCCAGGAGAGCAAATGACTTTGGTTCGGATTGCCAGCACTTGCACCCTCTACTGCGTCAGCCTCGACTGCTACGCCGTTGAAGCTGAAGTGAATCAAGCCCCAGTGTGGCACCTGTTTGATCAAGAGACTTTAGAAAGTCTCTTGATGAGTGCGCATCCAGACTGGCAATCTAGCTCTAAGGACATCGAGGTGGGGCGTAAACTGCTGGTGCGATCGTTGCAGCACTCACGGGTCGCTTAGAGTTGGCGAAAGGCTTTTACTATCGGCGCAGATTCAGTAACTCTTGGGGAGAAGCTAACAGTTTCACGGTAGCGGCAATAATTTCACGTTCTTGAGAGAGTACAAACAGCCAGGAGACGTTGACTCCACACCAGGAAGTTTGTACTTTTCCTGTTACCTGGATCTGAATCTGCTCGTTGTCTAAAGTCTGGGCAATTCCCTGGCGAGGTTCTAGTTTCATGCCTTGGGCTTCTTGGTGGAGGTAGGCGGCGATCGCATCTGCCCCCACCATCGCAGATTCAAATGGGGCATGCAGCGCCCCATCATGAGCAAACAGTGCAGATGTAGCCTCAAAGTCCCCTGCGTTCAGGGTTTCAAAATAACGATATACCGTTGGTTCTGTAATACCCTCAATCGTTAGGCTCATGGCATCAGTGGCAGCAACAGACTCAGGAGTTGGAGGCATAGATTCAGCAGCGTTGATCAAATTCCAAAAAGCTAAAACATAAGGCTAGATTAGAATAAAATTTAACACAAAAGCAAGTGAAAACCTGCTCCTATGGATAATGGTGATTAACAGCACTCAGGTGAAGCAAAAAGCCCTGGAGTTGGGATTCCACAAGGTTGGAATAGCGGCTGTAGATGGGGCAGATGGGTCAGAAGTGCAGCGATTACAGGCATGGCTGGCGCTAGGTTATCAGGCTGATATGGCATGGATGGAGAACCCCAGGCGTCAGGATGTTCGTTTGGTGATGCCAGAGGTGCGATCGCTCATTTGTGTCGCCCTCAACTACTACACGTCTCACCAGCGACCTGAGGGTCGGGAATATGCCAAAATTTCTCGTTATGGCTGGGGACGGGATTACCACAAAGTCATGCACAAAAAGCTGAAGGCACTGAGCAACTGGCTGCTTGGACTTGGCGAAGAAATTCAAGCGCGTTACTATACTGATACTGGCCCAGTCCAGGATAAAGTTTGGGCTCAACGGGCGGGGATTGGCTGGGTGGCTAAGAATGGCAATGTAATTACACCGGAGTATGGCTCTTGGGTGTTTTTGGGGGAAGTCCTGACTAATCTGGACTTGACTCCTGAGATTCCTCATCCAGAACACTGCGGCAGCTGTAGCCGTTGCATTGAGGCATGTCCTACGGGTGCAATTACTCAGCCTTTTGTTGTAGACGCCAATCGCTGCATTGCTTATCACACGATTGAGAATCGGGATGAGAACTTGCCGGTGCAGATCGCGCCTCATTTACAAGGATGGGTTGCCGGTTGCGATATCTGCCAAGACGTCTGCCCCTGGAATCAGCGTTTTGCTGTCAGTACAGATGTGGTAGAATTTCAGCCCTACCCTGGGAATGTTGATCCTACGCTCACAGAATTAGCTGAAATCTCCGATCAAGAATGGGAGCAGCGATTAAGAGCCTCAGCGTTGCGGCGGATTAAACCAGAGATGTTGCGGCGGAATGCTCGTGCTAACCTTGAGTCGTCCCCGGCGTTGACTAAGTTTAATTTTCAACAATGACCGTAAAAGTAATTATTTTTGATTTTGATGGTACGATTGCTGATACGCTGGATGCGGTCGTGAGTATTACTAATCGTTTAGCCGGAGATTTTGGGTATAAACAAACAAGTCTTGAGGAGCTAGCTATACTCAGAAATTTAAACTCTAGACAAATTATTAAGCAGTCAGGCGTTTCAATCTTTAAGATCCCTTTCCTAATCAGAAAAGTTTTATCAGAGTTAAATAATGAGATTCAAGTATTAAGCGCCTTTCCAGGAATTAAAGAAGCTCTTATAGAATTAAAAAATCAAGGTAATAGGCTAGGAATTATAACTTCCAACTCCAAAGAAAACGTAACGGCATTTCTGAATAAAAATGGCTTGCAGGAGTTATTTGATTTTATTTACTCTGGAGCAACAATTTTCGGTAAGAGTAAAGTAATAAATCGGGTATTGAAATCAGAAAATCTCAAATCTGAAGAGGTCATTTATGTCGGAGATGAGACTAGAGATATTGAAGCGGCGAAAAGAACGCAGATAAAGGCGATCGCAGTTAGTTGGGGTTTCAATTCAAAAGAAGTGCTAGCAGAGTATAACCCAGATTTTTTGATTCACCAACCTAATGAACTGATTGAGGTGATTCTGGGAATCCCCCGCTAATTGCTCAGGCTCTTATAGCGGGGGAGGGGATGTCAATGACCAGGTTGACCTTTTTCCAAAGCTTTTTGAATTAAATCATCACTGACGTTGGCGGCACCCTCAGGCGTAGAGCCAATATCATGTGCCATCTCGCGGTAATCATCGGGGTTGCTCGTAGGCTGCGCTTCCACTTTTGTCTCTTCCGGCTCAGACACTTCAAATTTAGGCGCAGTAGCAGCTTCGGCGGCCTCAGCACCAGCTCCAGTGCGGTCAACATCACTGACGCTAAATTGCTTTGAGGCTTCGTAGTCAGCATCCAAATCCACTGTTGGCACTTCCTCTTTACCGCTAGTCATTTGTTCAGCCGCTAGCTGCGCGTCCTGAGTTGGAGCTTGCTTCGGGTCGGGCTTCAATTCTTCCGGCATAGGTGACTCCTAGTTGAATTTCTCTATTCGTGCCGATATCTTACCAAAGTGATCCCCACTCACATAACCTAATTGAGATATATCTTCAACCTCTGATCAGGGAAACATGGAGGCGACTCTTCGCCAAATTGGTCAAACTCTCTCTCTTGGAGGGCGACTTAGATCCGTAAACTCTGATACCCCTAAATTGACCTGTTAACTTGCTTTGGAGATGAGGTATGACTTCAAGCTACGATAAGAACCGGTCTCAAGCGCTTTCCGAGCCAACTCAAAAAGTGGTGCAAGCGTTTAACGCCTTAGACACCGATGCGAAACTGGCTCTGCTTTATTTTGTTTATGAAGAAATGGGAGACTCCATCACTCCAGCTGCCCCAGCGGCAGCGGAGCCGGAACTAGCTCCCAGGTTGCTAGGAGACTATTATGAATTGTCGGATGAACAGCAACTGGCGATCATGCGGGAGATTGTAAACCGCGATGACACAGACTATTCCCGTGCCTATGGTGCAATAAAAGAAAACAACCAGCTAATGGTTTGGTATGCCTGGGCACAAGGCATGGGTGATACCGTGGTTGATATGCCAGAGAACTACGAAACAACAGAAGCAATTGACGACGTGCTTTCCCAAATGGAAGAGCTTGACTTTGAAGAGCAAATGTCGATATTACGGACAATAGCCGGTGAAATGGGCTACACCGATGTGAAGCCGATTGAAACTCAGGCTCAAACGGGCAAAACCTCCAGTCTCTAAGAGGAAGGGGGGGAGGGGCTCCCTCAGCCCCCTCAGCCCCCTCAAGCCCTCTTACTCAGGAGACTGCAACCTGACCCATATCTTCGGGCAAAAGATGAGAGTGTAAAACTTGACCATCACGAAACAAAACAATGCGCTGGGTTTGACGTGCTACATCGGGCTCATGGGTGACCATGACAATCGTGATGCCGCTGGCATTTAGCTCTCTGAAAATGTCCATCACTTCCTGGGTTGTCCGCGAATCAAGGGCACCGGTGGGCTCATCGGCTAGGAGTAAGACTGGTCGGTTAACAATGGCACGAGCGATCGCTACCCGTTGCTGCTGTCCACCAGAAAGTTGATTTGGTTTGTTTTGAAGTCGATTATCTAACCCCACTCGCGTCAGCGCAACGATCGCGCGATCGCGTCGTTCGGCTGTTTGTATACCGGCATAAATCATCGGCAGCATTACATTTTCTAGCGCACTCAGCTGGGGCAACAGGTGGAATTGTTGGAACACAAACCCAATCTTGAGGTTGCGAATTTGGGCTAACTCGGCGTCACCGAGATGGGCTACATCCACGTTATCCAGGTAATACCGTCCAGCTGTAGGGCGGTCGAGACAACCGATAATATTCATGGCTGTGGATTTGCCGGAGCCAGACGCCCCCATGATGGCGCAATACTCTCCTTGCTCCACAATCAGGTGGACATCAGCAAGGGCTCGGACTTCTGTTTCGCCAGAACCGTATATTTTGGAAATGTGTTCGAGGCGAACAACGACTGGTTTGGTAACAGGACTGGGAATTGTCGAGCGATTTGCTTCGGGTGGGGTAGACTGAGAATTTCCTTGGTTATACATCCTACTAAGCACTCCGCAAAGCAACAATTGGGTCTAGTTGCGCAGCGCGACGGGCTGGAACGACACCAAAGAATAGACCGATGCCGCCAGAAACACCGACTGCAACAGCGATCACCAGCGGCGACACCGCAGCCTGTAACGGCGTTACTGCCCCAATTAGCAAGATGCCACCTACGCCCAAGGCGGTACCAAGTAAGCCCCCAGCTGCTGAGAGAATCACAGCTTCGATCAGGAACTGAATCAGGATATCTTGCTGGGTGGCTCCGAGCGCCTTACGCAGTCCGATTTCTTGAGTGCGCTCTGTTACAGATACGAGCATGATGTTCATGATGCCAATGCCGCCCACCACTAGGGAAATGCCAGCGATCGCAGCCAGCAACAGTGTTAGACCGACCGTGATTGTGCTCACCACTCCGAGGATGCTCTTCTGGCTATCGACGGTAAAGTCATCCTCGCCAGGAAGTTTGTGCCGCAACCGTAATAGGTTCGTAATCTGAAACTGGGCGGCATCGATGCTTTCAGGGTTTCTAGCAGATAAAGCGATGAATGTCAACTGAAGGCCATAGGGAGATGTTTTGCCGACGAGCCGATTTCCCATCGTGGTGATTGGTATAAAAGCGGCATCATCCTGATTCGAACCCAGAGATGCTCCTTTGGCTGCCATCACCCCAATCACCTGAAAACTTAAATTTTTCATCCGCACCTGCTGGCCGATGGGGTCACTATCGCCAAACAGCCTTTGAGCTAAGTCTGAACCAAGGGTAGTGACCAAGGCATCGCGCTTCAAGTCTAGGTCGGTCAAAAAACGCCCTTTGGCGACATCAAAGCTCCGCACCGAGAGATACGGTGGTGTCGTACCGATCACAGAGGTATAAGTGTTTTGCCCACGGTAAGTGGCTATTTGTCTATTGCTGATTTGGGGAGCAACAGCCGCAACCGTTGGCACCTGGGTGGCGATCGCTTCAGCATCTGACAGCACCAGTGTCTTCGGCTGGTCTAACGCTGTGCGCCTAGTGTTGCGATTGCCTGGAACTACAAACAGCACATTCGGACCCAAAGACCCAAACTGTTGATCAGCCAACTTCTGTACACCTTGTCCTACCCCAACCATGGTAATCACAGAGGCATTGCCAATGATAATCCCCAACATGGTCAGGGTGCTACGCAACCGATTGGCTGTTAGTGTGGTAACCGCCATTTTGACGCTTTCAAAAATATCCATCTTATCTACCGATTTTCGCCTTCGGCATTGGCTGTGGTTGATTTGAATTATTAATCTGATCCTTGGGCAGGTTCACAAACACCCGTTCACCCGCCTGGACGCCTTTGAGAATCTGGATTTGATTGCCAATGCTTGGGCCGATGGTGACCGGGTTAAATGTGGCTTTTGTATTTTCGGCATTGGGAACTAGAACACCAGTTTGCCCATTTTGGGAGACAATTGCCACGGTGGGGACAACTAAGGCATTCTGGATCGAGTCGCCTAAGAAAGTCACATCCACATTCATGCCTGAGCGCAGCTGATCTAGACCCGTCACTAGAGCTACCCGTACTTGAAACGAGGTGACATTATTGTCCACCACTGCTTCTGGTGCAATCAATGAGACGCGCCCCTTAAAGACTTGGTCAGGATAGGCATCCGCCACAATCTCAACTGATTGTCCTGGCTTAATTTGTCCAATATCGACCTCTGGTACTTTCGCCAAAATTTCCAAACCTTTAGCGATCGCCACAATCGAACTCGAAGTCGCAGAAGCAGTAGTCGAAGCCGAGGTTGTAGGAGTCACAAACGCCCCAACCGTTGCATATTTCTGCGTCACAATCCCAGAGAACGGAGCGCGGATAATTGTATTTTCCAACTGGACTTGAATGGCTCGCAGTTGACCTAATGCGGTGGTAACAGCAGCAGCGCGTTGGGCAATTTCCTCCGGACGGCTGCCACTTTTTACTGCTGACAAATTTTGTTGTGCTTGTCGGAGGTTGGCTCTAGTGCTACCCTCGTCTGACAACAATTCATCCAGCTTATCTTTGGAAATTGCTCCTTGGCGATATAAATCCCGATTGTTTACAGCCCGATCAACAGCCAGTTTCTCCTTGGCTCTAGCTGCTTCCACTTGAGCTTTGGCTTGTTCTATGTCTTGTAGACGATTCCCCGCACGGGCTAGGGCTAGCTGGGCTTGGGCTTGCTCCAAGCTGCCACGGGATTGGATGAGTTGCGCCTGAAGGTCTGCATCATCCATCCGCGCCACGATTTGTCCCTGCTCCACCTGGGCACCCTGATCAACGTACAATGCCTTGAGCTGCCCAGATTGTTTGGGGCTAAGGTTAACACTTTGAACCGGCTGCACCGTGCCACTGGCGGTAATTCTCAGGGTGAGGTTTTTCGACTGGACGGGTACGGTCAATTCAGCGACGTTTAACTTAGGCGTTGCCCGATTCACGATGAAGTAAGTCGTAGAGCCCACGGCTAAAACCCCAGCTGCCATTGCCCCGATTATCCACCCAAACCGATTCTTGACTTTGCCAATCTGAGTAAGTTGCATAAATAAAGTTTTGAGTTTATGGGGGCCAAGCAAATGTTTTAGACAATTTCTGGCGAGAGAGCGAGTTGTTCTTTTACGAATGCTTCGCCGGTACAGAGTTTTAAGTTTTGATGTTTCAATTACTCAAGAATCAATCGTCATCCGACAACCGACAACAGGCCCCGGGGTTTGTTAATCTTTCTTCATACTAGCGGTTACCGATCCCCTGCTGGCTTCACCGGAAAGGGGGAAGTCTTACTATTCAAGTTAGCGGTTACCGATCCCCGCTGACTTCACCTGAAAGGGGGAAGTGTTCCCAGTCAACTGCCCCCAGTCAAGAGAATTTTGCTCCCGATTGGCTTGCGGATGGTTTAAGCTAACTGAAGATTCTCTGATTGTTGACTGAGGCGGTACTGTGCCTAATCGCATTCCTTTGATTTCTCTCCTGGTTTTCTGTGGTCTGTGGAGCGTGTCTCCGCCTGCTCTGGGGCAAGCACTCGTACCCCACACACTGCAACTGGATCCCACCCAGTTGGAGCAGCAAGGGTTGAGCCTGGCACAGGAAGCAGCTCAGTTGGCACAGTTTCAACAATATGAACTGGCTTTGCCACGGGCGCGACTAGCAACTGAGCTGGCTCCCAAAACGTACCAGTCGTGGTTCCTTTTGGGGAGCTTATATTTGCAAACGAATAAGTTTGACCAGGCGCTCACAGCTTTGCAACGGGCGCGATCGCTAGCCCCCAAAAATGCCTCAATTCTGTTCGCTTTGGGGTCAGCCAACTTTCAACAGGAAAAATACAATCCGGCGGTTGAGAATTTTCAAGCCGGTTTGAAGTTAAAACCTAACGATAAAGAAGGGCTGTTTGATTTGGGTAATGCCTACTATAAGCTGGGTCGCTTGCCAGATGCGATCGCTCAGTACAATCAAGCGATCAACCTAGACAAAAAATACTGGCCCGCTATTAACAATATCGGCCTGCTCAAATACGAACAGGGCGATGTCCAAGCAGCGCTTAAGCAGTGGCAAGCTGCGATCGCGATCGAAAAGCAGGCAGCAGAACCCCGGCTGGCCATGGCGGTGGCGCTCTACGCTCAAGGCAATCGCGAACAAGGTATAGCAATGGGAGAAGAGGCCCTACGGTTGGATCCCCACTACGGCGACCTAGATTTCCTCAAACAAAATCTCTGGGGCGCTCGCCTTCTCACTGATACAAAAAAACTTCTGGAAACACCGCGCATTCAAGCCAGTCTGCAAGTGCATCCAGCCCAACCCGTTCAACTACAAGTGACTCCGTCGCACTGACCCCTTAGAAAGAAGACCCTGGTTGTTTGAGAAACTCCGCCTCCTCCGGGGTCGTCGCCCGACCGAGAATTTTGTTGCGATGAGGAAAGCGCCCGAAGCGCTCGATTACCGCACGGTGGCGGATGGAGTAGTCGATGGCTGCAGCACTGTCTTGGTCATCACTCAGAGTCGCGAACAGCTCGACTGACTGGCGTTGATGAGCGAGGTTTTCACTGTGTTCAAAGGGCAAGTAGATAAACCAGCGCTGTACATTGAGCAGTTCTTGATCAAAGCCCTTGGCAACGGCGTGCTGAGCTGCCCACAGCGCTTGGGGGTCAGTCGCGAAAGCTTTAGCACTACCGCGAAACATATGGCGCGGGAACTGATCGAACAAGAGAATCAGTGCTAAACAGCTAGGCGGTGAAGAATGCCAGTGCTCCAGCTCTCTACCAGCAGCCTGTTGATAGTAGCCCAAAAAGCGGTTTCGCAATTCCTGGTCAAACTCCGGTTTTTTAGTAAACCACAAGGAACGCTGTTTCCCATAGGTTGGTTCACCAGGTTGACCAAACCAGAAAGCCAAAATATCTTCCACTCTTGACATCAGGTCTTCTTAGCAGTACTTATGTACTAAGATAGAGGGCATGGTGACCTAAGAAGGCTAGTCTTTTGGCAGCAGTGCCAGAATCTGCTCGACAAACTGTTGATGGTCAACGACAGGCTTGGAAATGTAACCATTGGCACCGCTCTGGTTGAGAAAGTTCTCGCGATCACCCTCCATAGCGTGGGCGGTAACCAAAATAATGGGCAATTTAGCCGTTTGAGGGTCAGCCTTCAACATTTGTGTAATCTTGATGCCGTCAACTGCTTTACCCTGGTAAATACTGCGAGACAGAGAAACATCCATCAAAATAATGTCGGCTTCCCCAGACTTGGCAATTTGCATTACCTCTTCTACATTTTCAGTATGCTTCACTTCTAAGCCGCCCCGCTTGGTCAAAATCTTAGAAAAAACGCGAGCATTAATCAGATCATCTTCCACAATCAAAACGGTTTTCATGATAATTTGCCGCTGGATACCCCACTAAACTGGCTGAGGCAGACAAAAGCATAGGAATAAAGGTGGTTATCTTTGATCAAGGATGATACTACTGGTGACTATCCTATAGCTACAAGTTAATAGATGGTGAAAAGCAAGTCATCCCTTATGCTGTGATCAACGCTCTCAAGCTACTCCGAACTTTTTTGTCGTTAGGAATCAGGAAACAGAACTCATGGCGAAACAATTAAACCTTCTCTCAAAGGGACAGGTTATTACGACGGCCCTGCATACAGAAATGCAAACGTCATATCTTGAATATGCCATGAGTGTGATAGTCGGGCGGGCCTTACCGGATGTGCGTGATGGATTAAAGCCGGTTCACAGGCGCATTTTATATGCCATGCACGAACTGGGGCTGACCCCGGACCGACCCTACCGTAAGTGCGCCCGTGTGGTGGGAGACGTGCTGGGAAAATACCACCCCCACGGCGACCAATCTGTTTACGACGCCTTGGTGCGGCTGGTGCAGGTCTTTTCCAGCCGTTATCCCTTACTCGCCGGTCATGGCAACTTTGGTTCAGTGGATAATGACCCACCGGCAGCGATGCGCTACACCGAAACGCGCCTTGCTCCAATTAGCCATGAGGCGATGCTGGCAGAAATTGGTGAAGAAACAGTTGAATTTACTGGCAACTTCGATAACTCCCAGCAGGAGCCAACCGTGCTGCCAGCTGCTCTGCCATTGCTGTTACTCAATGGCTGCGCTGGGATTGCGGTGGGGATGGCGACGAATATTCCCCCGCATAACTTGGAGGAAGTGGTAGATGGTTTGATTGCATTGATCGATCAGCCCGATTTGACAGATGAAAAGTTATTCAAGCTGATTCCGGGACCAGACTTCCCCACTGGGGGCGAAATTGTGGGTGACGCTGGGATTCGTGAAGCCTATACCACAGGTCGAGGCAGTATTCTGCTGCGGGGAGTTGCCCAGATAGAAGAAATTTCCGGCGGTCGGGGCACTAAGCGGCGAGCGGCAATTGTAGTAACAGAGTTGCCCTACCAGGTGAATAAGGCTGGCTGGATTGAAAAAGTGGCGGAGTTGGTGAATCACGGGCGCCTTCAAGGGATTTCTGATATCCGGGATGAGAGCGATCGCGACGGGATGCGCGTGGTGATTGAACTCAAACGGGACACTAACCCGCAAGACATCCTCCAGCACCTGTATCACCAAACCGCGCTTTCTAGTAACTTCGGTGCGATTCTACTAGCCTTGGTGAATGGGCAACCGCGACAGCTGACGTTGCGGCAGCTGTTGCAGGAGTTCTTGAATTTCCGCGAACATACCCTCAACCGGCGCTACACCAACGATTTAGAGCAGGCTGAAAGTCGTCTGCATGTGCTTGAAGGGTTGCTGAGTGCTCTATCTCATTTGGATGAGATGATTTCAATTTTGAGGCAGGCGAGCGATGGAAGTACGGCAAAAATTACCCTCCAGAGCCGATTTGATTTGAGTGAAGTGCAAGCGGACGCCATTCTCGCTATGCCACTGCGACGCCTGACGAATTTGGAACGGCAGAATTTACAAACGGAGTTTGACCAGATCCGTGAGCAGATTCAGATGTTGCGGCAGTTACTGAGCGATCGCCGTGAGTTACTGAAGGCTTTGAAAAAGGATTTGCGATCGCTTAAACGCAAGTACAGCGATCCACGTCGCACCAAGCTAGTTGTCAGTGCTTCAGAGCCCAAAGCCCAAGCCAGTCAGATCAAGAATGAAGAAAAGGGGAACCGCCCAGAGGCAGAGTTTGCTCAGCCAAGAGAGGAAAAAGTGCTGGTGGAATTTACTACTCGGGGGTATGTGCGGCGGCGAGCATTAACGGGGGCAAAATCGGCATCTGCGAAAGTGAGTGATGATTTTGTAGTCAAGACCCAGCTCGTTAGTACACAACAGGATTTAGTGGTATTAACCGGCAGTGGTAAAGTGTACCCAGTCAAAGTCGGTGAGATTCCTCCTGCCTCAAATGCATCATCGCGGGGGATGCCTCTGGTAAGCTTACTGCCCCACTCTGCTCAAAGTCCTACAGAGACTGTTGTGGCGCACTTTTTCCGGCCTTTAGATCTGGAAACATCCCAGATGCTTCTGTTGACTCAGCTGGGGCAGATTAAGCGTCTGTCGCTTTCAGAATTTGTTAACCTGACTGGTCGCGGACTTACGGTGATTAAGTTCAAAGAGGATGACCAGTTGTTGTCTGCCCATCTCACCCTACCAGGTCAAGATGTGGTTTTGGCGACTACTGGTGGGCGACTTTTGCGTTTTAAGGTGAATGATAAACAGCTGCCAGTTATGGGACGTACAGCTGTTGGTCTGCGGGCTTTACGGCTCACAAAGCAGCAACAGCTAGTTGGTTGTGTGAGTGTGGGTGAGTCAGATCATAACCTGTTGTTGGTTTCTCAACTGGGATATGCCAAACGACTGCCGGTGAGTGCGTTGCGATTAGGCAATAGAGACGACCTTGGCACTCAGGCGCTGTACTTTACTACTAAGTCAGATGCCCTAGCTGCGATGGTACTGGCTCCAGTTGCAGCTGAGGTGGCGCTGGTGACGAATACTCAACGGGTGGTGCGTTTACCAGTGGATGCGGTAACTTTGTTGGGCAAAGAGGGAAGTGGCGAGCGCATTCCCTCACTCAATCCTGACGAAAAAATCACCACCGTCACCGTCCTGGCACCGGCATCAAATCAACTGTCTTTGAATTGATAGCTTAGTTATCGAAGTAATATTGATTCAGCTCATGGCAATTGCTCGAGCTGGCTGTGCTGAATGGGTGATTTGGGAAAATTCCAGCTATTAGAAAACTATCGTGGCGCAGGTTGTTTTAGAAAACGTCTACAAAAGCTTTCCCGCTCGTCAGGGTGAACGAATTGTCCCCGTAGCAGCGCCTAAGCTGCTCACGCCAGGAGATGAAACGGCGCTGGTTGATAGTGACCCAGCTGCCAATGTTCATTTTGGCATCAATATCTTGCGGCGCATTAACCTGAGAGTGGCAGATGGCGAGTTTATGGTGCTGGTGGGGCCTTCTGGTTGCGGCAAAAGTACCCTGCTGCGGTTAATTGCTGGGCTAGAGGAAATGACTGGGGGCAATATCTGGGTGGGCGATCGCTTGGTGAATGAGCTGCCCCCCAAGGAACGAGACATCGCTATGGTGTTTCAAAACTACGCCCTCTATCCCCACATGACGGTCTATGACAACGTCGCGTTTGGACTGCGCCGCACAGGGAGGGGGCCTGATAATCTATTAGTAGGAATGACGCGATCGCTCCCCAAAGGACTCCGCTACCTCTCTGAGCGAGAGCGAGCAGTTGAAGCGCGGGTGCGTAATGTCGCGGCGCTGTTGCAAATTGAACCTCTCTTAAACCGCCTACCGAAACAACTGTCTGGGGGACAAAAGCAGCGAGTGGCACTCGGACGTGCGATCGCTCGCAATCCCCAAGTCTTTTTAATGGACGAACCGCTTTCTAACCTGGATGCGAAACTCCGAGCCGAAACCCGAGCTCAAATCGTCAAACTCCAACGGCAGCTAGGTACAACGACCATCTACGTCACCCATGACCAAACGGAAGCGATGACGATGGGCGATCGCATTGCAGTCATGAATGCTGGTCAGATCCAGCAGGTCGCTCATCCGTTGGAACTGTACAATCGCCCAGCCACTCGCTTCGTCGCAGAATTCATCGGCTCACCCCCAATGAATTTCCTCCCAGTGCAGTTTCATGCCCCCCTCCTAATTACCCATGCCCAGTTCCGCATCACGCTTCCAAATGTCTGGGCTGCTGCCCTGCAAAAATACGACGGGCAGTCCTTAATTTTGGGTATCCGACCAGAACACTTGAGCTTGAGTGTTGCCGCGCCTAAAAATCTGCCGGTTAAAGTAGACCTTGTGGAGGCACTGGGCAACGAAACCCATCTCTGTGTTAGTCCATCTGAGTCAGCCCCCGCCGCAACCGCTTCTCTACAAGTGCGAGTTGCACCTGATCGAGTTGTACGCGTCGGTGAGCAACTCTGGCTATCGCTGGCACTGGACAAAATTCATTTTTTTGCTCCTGAAACGAAACTCGCGATCTGGCCTGATTGACTCTCTCCTGGAACTCTCTTCTTTCCATCTCTTACCTGGGATAGAGACACCCCAAAGCCGCCTGCGTTACATTATTTAACATAAGTCAGAAACATAAATTAACAAACCTAAACAGCAACTGGAGCTAAAACCATGCAAAATACCACAAAAGTCACCCCTCCCGTTTTGGATGATCGTAATGCTTGGCGCTACGGTTTTACCCCTCAAGCAGAAATTTGGAA
>CAXUIG010000131.1:0-16896 GCA_964250845.1 uncultured bacterium
ATTCCTTTCTACCATGTTTTTGACCCCGAGATAATATTTCGGACAAGTCTAATGGAACGATCCTGACTTAGCGATCGCGTGGCCGATTCAAGCAGAGCCAGCCCTGTCCGCTAAGGATCGAGCTGGTAAGTTGCTGCCAGAAGCAGAGGTATTTGCATGATCGCGCTACTGACAGGTGTAACTGGGCACGCAGGATTCGGCATCTTATAAGTGTAACGACGGAAGAATTGTCAGCACTGCAACTAATCACATCAGTTCTTATACTCGATGAGTACACTCTTGGTACCCAGTAGCCGACGCTGTAAAAATTGCATCGCTCCTCCTACCTGGGCAAATTTGCCTAAGACGCAGAAGAGGGCGTAGAGGGCGGCGTGCTGACGGCAGATGTTTTGGCGACGCAGGTTGACGAAAATGCGGCCTCCCAGCACAGGATATCCAACCAACAGCAACAGGCTAAAGCCGTGGGTTGCCCATGCCATTCCCAATGCCAGCAGGGGTAAGAGCAACCCCCAGAACCAGATGCTTTGGCTTTCCTTGACCCAATGGCGCTCCGGTTCTTGTCCGTGCAACCAGGCTCCCTCGGCGTAGGCGTGACCAGCCCGGATAGCACGCTTCCACCATTGGCTCAAACTTGTCAATTGCGCGTCATGCAGGGTCATTTCGGCATCTAACCGCAGGATCTTCCACCCTTTTTGTCGCAGCCGCACGCACAGTTCCGGTTCCTCACCGGCAATCAGGGCAGGATTAAACCCATTGACTTGTTGAAAGGCTTCCACGCGCATGATCGCATCGCCGCCACAGGCTTTGGCTTCACCGATGGGTGTGTCCCACTCCATATCGCATAGCTGGTTGTAGATAGATTTGTCGGGGAAGCGCTCACGTCGGCGACCACATACTACGGCAACGTTGGGTTGGGCATCGAGTTCTCGTTGAGCGCTCTCAAGCCATCCCGAAACCACCTCGCAGTCGCCATCAACAAATTGGACAAATTCGATCAATTCATCTACTTCAAGCAGATGTGCAAACCCGGCGTTTCGGGCTAGAGCAGCTGTAAAGGGTGTAGACACTTCGAGTTCAACCACATTTACCCCCAGCGATCGCGCCAACTCAACACTGCCATCTGTCGAGCCCGAATCGACATAGACAATCAGGGACACCTTCCCGATGGCCGAAAGCAAGCATCTTTGTAGGCGTTGGCCTTCATTTCGTCCAATAGCAACCAATCCGATTCGATTCATGCTTGGTATCCAGTAGTTCAAACAGTTATTCAACGCCCAAAATTTTAGCGGGTACCCCAACCGCCGTTGCTCCAGTTGGCACATCACAAAGAACCACAGCATTAGCACCAATTTTCGCATGGTCGCCGATACTCACCGCGCCAATGATTTTGGCGCCAGCACCGATATCAACATGACCGCCGATTGTGACCCCCTCAACAATTGTTACCTGTTGAAAAATCAGGCAATTTGCTCCAATAGATGCACCTGGGTGAATCACGACACCATTAGGATGAGGCAGGAGTAGTCCCCCTTCGATCTTGCAGTTGAGCGGGATATCAGCTCCAGTTACAACGCTCCAAAATCGATACTGGAGCACGTTACAAGCACCTAAAAACCTTCGTACAATTGGGCCACGTGCTTGCCACTTTTGATACCCACGGATAGATTTTAGAAGTTGGCAGCTAGGAGCCCACCAGCGGCAACATCTTTCACGGCTCCAATCTGGCTCTGTAGCAGAAATGAGTGGAACGGTCACTGATTCAATCGCTGACATTGTTAGCACGAAATTAGTAGTTATGTAACTTGTATTTACTAGGAGATTACCGGCATGTTAAAATTGACATCTTTGTTCACCATGAGTCTAATCGAGCATGCTGAGAATTGTATGATGGAGGCTCTCTGCCCATCTATTCCAGTTTAAACGTAGGTCATATTCCTCTCTGGAGGAGTGAACTAAGTTATCGTAGCAGGTTCTATCCGACCAAATTCTTGCTATTAAATTAGCATAATCTTCGGCTGATGCCGAAAGAGGTAACGTATAGCCGTTTTTGCCATTTTTAACAATTGTAGTAATCCCTCCGACTTCAGTGGTGATTGCAGGGAGACCGAATGCATTCGCTTCACAAATCACAATTCCATAACACTCTGCCCGAGTAGGGAAAATGAAAAAATGCGATTCTAAAAATATTTCATCTAGTTGCTTTCGCTGCTGAGGCACATTTTTATTTAGAAAGGGAATGACAGTCAGCTTGTCATGTTTAACATCAGGTGGTGGTATGCTTCCGACAACAACCAACTCGGCATCAACTCCCATTCTGCGAAGAGAAATCAGTGTTTTAAAGGCGATATCTCCGCCCTTTCTATGCCAATCTTTTCCCACGAATAATAAGTGACAAGGTGAAGTCGTTCTTTTGGATAAAGTGTCAGGCGATAAACGAGGAGCATCTAAATTTGCCCCAAAGGGAATTATACTAATCTTAGCTGCTGATGCCTGGTAGTCACGCATAGCTGAATTAGCGGCCCATTTGGAAGGGTATACCAATTTACTAGCTTTTGATATTGCTATCGATTCTTGTTTTGCTGCCAATTCCAATTCTTCATTATCTAACTTTAATTGATAACTTTTCTGATATAAACTAAAAGTTATATCTGATAAGTAAACAATCGGAACACTTGTTTTAAGAAAGCTCAGCTCTCTCGAAGCTACGGGTGCAAGAATTACGTCGCATGGATTTTTAGAAATCTGTTTTTTAACTTGCTCAGTGAATTTAATAGACTCATCAATGTAACGAGGGGAGCCGATTTTTGCAGCAGCGTTATGTTTTTCTAACCGGCTGAGTAGCTGACGCAAAAGGGAATGCTTTCTCGGTTCTCCCAGGTAGATAACTTGCAGATCGTCTCTTTGTTTTAAGACTGTTTGCATGTAATAAAGGCTGCCTGACCAAGCATTTCTATCTAGATAATTCTGAGCAGATAAGAAACCGACTCGCAAGCGCTGCATTGTAAGACTCCCTTAACGTGAGTTCCAAGTTGATCGGGTAGAAGAACAGAAGTATTGAATCTCTATAGACAACCAGAAGCACCTTGGCAATTACCGCAAGCAAGCACTAGCTCAGTTTTGGCGTTAATTTCTACGAATAGCAACTAATCCAATTTGATTGGAGCTTGGTATCGAGTCAATTGCCGTAGCATTTTCCAGTCAGGCATTAGCCTGGGTATTTGTGGATATGAGAATTTTGGCAGGTATACCAACTGCCGTCTTACCAGGAGGAATGTCTAATAGAACCACAGCGTTGGCACCAATGTTCACGTCCGAACCAATGCTCACAGCACCAAGGATTTTCGCCCCAGCACCGACATTGACGCGATCGCCCAATTTCGGTGCCTCAAACGGACGCTCCAAGTAACGATTCCCTAAAGTGACCCCTTGGCGGATGATACTATCGTCCCCAATGCAACAATACCCATGAATCACGATCGCCCCCTGGTGTTCAATGATCACACGCCGACCGAGCTGCACCGTGTAAGGCAAATCAATCCCATAGACGTTTCGGATCTTGCGATACAACGCCCGGTAGAGAATGCTCAATGGAGCCCGAAGCAGTTTGGGTTGGATCGTCATTCTCCAGACACCAAAACGCTGAACAGCTACCGCCCGAAATCCAGGCTTGGTCCAATCGCGTTCATGGGCATCCCAGTCTTCTTTAATCTGTTGCCATAGCCCCAAGCTAACGGTTTCTGGTGCGCTCAAGTCTGACCTCCCTTAAGTAACACGCCCTTAAACTAGTTGCCCCCCTGTTATTTACCCCAATAGCCTATGCCGACCCCCCTGTGCAGCTCACGGTTGGCCTGGAAGAAGACCAGCAGGTCTGCCAGAAACGCGATCACGGCCAGGGGGAGCCGGAGCATCAACTTCAGCGGGCGGTGGCGCTGGAGGCGTTTGAACCGGCGGAACAGGAACGGCTGGGGGATGACCCACCAGCCCTTTTCCAACATGGCTGCCTGGATGAGTTGGCTCAGCCAGATGGGGTCTTGGTCGTTCCTGCGCTTGATCAGTGAACCGGCGTCCTGCTGCCTATTGCAGTTCGCCCATAGGTAGTTGTAGATGAATGCGTTGATTGTGCTGCCAATGACCAACCGCCGCTCGTGGCGCAGCAGGTGATTCACGTCGGTGTAAGCCTCGAAAATGTGCGATGCGGATTTGCACAGAACGATCCGATCAAAAACCTCCGGCGATGTGAAACGATCAGTGAGGACCATGGCCCGGAGGAAGCCGTCTTCGACCGGCAAGCCCACGGGCATGCAGATCCCGCGCAACACGGCGGCGCGACCGCAGTAGAGCTGGCCGCAGATGACCGGCTCGCCGCCCTGCGACGACGCTGAAACCGAAGCCGAAAGCCGCTCGTTCAGGCTCTTCTTCTCCTTGAGTGCCACGTCCTTAACTGGCGTGTCCACGCAGACCCAGGCATCGGGCGTGGCCTCCAGGGTGTCAACCATGTTGCGGAGGGTATGGGGCTCGAGAAACTGGATGTCAGCATCCATCAGGAAAAGGTAGTCGGCGGCGGGGTGAGAGAACTGGTGGACATACAGGTTCCAAGCGTTGCTCTTTCCCGGCTGATCGACCTCGCATACCTGCCAGCGGACACCAGCGTGAGTGGATAGCTTCACCAACTCCTCTAGTGTGACGCGACTGACAGCGGCAGTCTCGTCGGTGCAGCCGTTGGGCACGACCACGATCTCAATAACCTTGCGGGGGTCAGGCTCGTTGAACAAGCTCTGCTGGAACAGGGACTGCAGCGTCGTGCTGATTGAGACAGACTCGTTGTGGGCGAGCATGCCAATGCTGATGTTCAACTCTATACCCTCTTTCTGTAAGATAGATTCTGTAAGACAGTGTCAGTTGTGGGCAGGTTACGAACAGCCACCGCCCGAAATCCGGGCTTGGTCGCTCAAACCTGACCTCCCTTAAGCAACACGCTGTTAAGCAGGAAATCACTCAGAAGCTTTGGCGGATCTGTGTCTGGCTTAGGTTGAATCACCCGCCGCCACCTCCGCAAGACAAAACCAAAAACCCAGGCTGCATCAGCTAAGGCGGAATACAGCCAACCGTGGTTCTTGAGAAAGTATCGTCGCCTGGAATCAAACCAGTACCTAGGTAGGCGCTTAGGTGGGCGCTTGGTATCGGTGACTCCGGAACTTTGCCCGACAAAATGCACAACTCGGCTTTTCGGCACGTACCAGCACGGCCAACCTGACTTGTTAGCCCTCAGGCAAAAGTCTACCTCTTCGAAATACATGAAATATTTCTCGTCCAGCAAGCCCACCGACTCAAACACTTCGCGACGGACAATCATGCTGGCTCCAGCCACCCAATCGGTTCGACAAATTTCTTCAGAAACGGGAGGCGCAACCATCCACTTCGACAATAACTTCGATACCACTCCCAGACTCAAGCCGTAATCAAGCTCACTTAGCACACTATGGAAGCGAAAAGCTGAGCGCTGCGGTGTGCCGTCAGGGTCTTCCAGGCGGCTGCCCGCAATCCCCACGTCGGGATGTTCATCCATGAAATCCACCAGTACATGTAGGGCACCGGGGCGAACAATCGTGTCTGGGTTGAGCAACAGAAAATAGGGTGGTGGATTGGTTGAGTGTAGCGATCGCGCGATCACGGCGTTGTTGCCGAAAGCGTATCCGCCGTTGTGCTCTAATGGCAGGAGCGATGCCCACTCACCCCAGCCCTCGGTTTCAATCGCTCCTCCAATTAGTTCAACTGACCCATCGCCAGAAGCGTTGTCGGAAACTACAACACGGGTACCTGGTAGCGATAGGCCTCTGGCTGCGCCCTCCGGGCTTTGCATTTCACCCACCAAGGAGCGCAAGCAGTCAATCGTCAGACTGGGCGTTCGGTAGTTAAGGATGACTACCATCAGACGGGTCAAGCTATTTGGCACAGTTGCTTCAGACATAGATTATTATTTTTGGCATTTGCAGAATTCGTTCTACGGCGGAAAAAGTGTGACGTGCACAAAGAAAAAATGAATCCAACATCAACTTAGGATTTGAATGTGAGAAATTGTGAAAATAACCTATTTTTTTGTGGCGGTTTGAGTTGATGTGTTGCCGTAGAAATGGGAGACGCGTAATTGAATGAGTTGGGGCTCTATTTCGGGCTCAAAGCCACCCTCGCGGAGATTAATCAGATCAGCCCAAGGGAGGGTTTGAGTTTTGGCCTGTAATTTTTTTACCAGGTCTTCGACACGACCTATGGGTTTGGCGGGGACACCAGCGACGATGTCCCCTTCAGCTACGTCCTTAGTAACTACGGCACCGGCGGCGACGATGGCGTTTGGGCCGATGGTGACGTTCGGGAGAATGATAGCGTTGAAACCAATGAAGACATTATCATGGATGTCAATTTTGCCGACGGAATCGAGCTTGATGTTGTAGGCACGGTTGAGCATGGCGATAGAGCCATCGTGGCCAATGAGGGTACAGGAGGAGAAGTGGACGTTATTGCCTATGCGAACGTATGCCGGGTCAGTGAAGACGGTTGTCGTGAGGATACTGCAGTGTTGGCCAATCTCGCGAAGATTGCCATGGCAGCGGAGATATTCGGCGTATTCTCCTCCCGTCGGTTGGCAAAGCTTGCGGTAGAGACTGGGGAATTTGCCGTAACGCCAGGCAAGTATACGGACGATTTTCTTAAGAAGAGAGCGCATAGTTCCTACCTATAATACAGTGTATATTTTGCCTTTCACTAGGAATAGCGTAGCTGGGTTTCTGATGTTTCATTTCGTTTAATTTCTAAACAAAAATAATTGATGTGTTTTTTAGGAATAATTCATAAGAGTAAATTTAAACTTAAATAAGTTTTGATTTTCATTACTCTGAACCTACTAATATTCTTGGATATTAATCTTTAGCTAAGGAAGGCCGCTAGGGTTGACAGTGTATCTTTACTGATTCTTATAAATAACAAGCATTTTTATGAGGAAATAACAAAGCTCGAATAAATTGATATTCTCCCCATTTCAATTTTTGATTCCATCGGAGATTCCCAGAACCATCATGGGGCTTTCTGACTCAACATTGTGTTTGGTACACACTATGAATCACAGCCATCGCCAAGTCGTACTCACCCTCAAACCGTATGCCGGAGCATCTGCAAGCGCACTGGGCAACAGGTTGACACATTTCATTTCTACCTGATGACCGCGACTTGATCAACCGTAAATACACGGTGGTTAAATGATAGAGCGGCATGCCAAAGTAATGTAGAGCCAAACTATCAACCGCCAAAATCACCAAATCTTCATAATAAAGATTGAATACATATAGTTTCAGTTAAGGAGCCGTTATCCTGATTTTGAAGTCTAGTGCTCTGGATTAATATTAAACGAGAAATTACGTTTTGATTCAGTACAAAAATTCGTCTACAACCAGCCGCTAAAAGTGATGAAATTATCTATTAAGAATGAACCGGAGAAAAGCAGTATAATTTCCAGCAGTGTCATAACCGTAGCACCGTCAAAGATGTTTACCTATCCAACGCGGTTGGCGAGCGCGTGGAAAGCAGGCATCATGGAAATTAACTTACCAGCATATCAGTTAGATATGCCTGAAATAGAGGTAACCACTCACCAAGGTTCAACTCGCTCTCTTGGCATCAAGAACAGAAATATTTACAAAATAATACACAAAAGCCTCGCAGCCCCGATTCAGATAGATGAGGAGTATATTTATGATTCCCGATATGATACTGACGGGAATATGGCACATATACTCACTAACGTGGCTCCAAGGGTATTGGTGGCCAAAGAGATCTGCCCTAGGATAACAGTGGTTTTGTGGGCAAATGCATCTACCATGGCGAGAACCGCCTACAAGCTTCTGGGATTTCCCCTGCTTTGCACCAACAAAGACGTTGATGGCAAGCTGATCTTAACGCCGGAGAGCCATAAAGGCGCTTATGAGGGATTGTACAGCTCCCTTTTTGGCGACCTAGCCTTTGAAGGGTTCAATAAACAGACACCAGAAAGGGTGTTCATCTCACGCAAAGGAACGAGACGTCTAATAAATGAGAATGAAGTTGAACAAACTCTACAGGAATACGGCTTCGAGAAATTCTACTTTGAAGACATACCGATTAGCGAACAATGGTCAATAGCAAAAAATGCTAGAGTAATAGTAGGATTGCATGGCGCAGCGCTCTCCAGCCTTGTATTTAATCGTAACGAGGTAAAGGTCGTGGAGTTGTTTCATCCGGGTTACGTAGTGGACATGTATCGGCGGATGACGAACGCCGTGGGTGGAACCTGGTGCGGGGTCACTGGGCAAATCTCTGACAGCGTGCTCACAGAGCTTGACTTCAAGCAAAAGGCACGAAGTTTTGCCCTCTCGCCCACACGGATTGACACAACTTCTCTATCTATGGCATTACAATATCTAGGCGTATGCAGGAAATAGCATAATTGCTCGGCCTCTCAAACCACCGCATCTCAAGCCGAAAGCAAGGAGTTCCACTGAAGAATGGAACTCCTTGCCGTAAAGCTCAGTGGCGAATGCTTTCTAGTTGCATTAAGCCGTCTAAGCCTGCTGTTTTCTTGCCAACATTTGTTATCTTGGTTGAGCCAAGGAACGCCCTGCTACCGATGAGCGAACGCTTATTACCTTATTGGTTCCTGTCTCTTTCAGCACAAGCCCTGATATTCCCCCACAGATGAGCGCAAAAATCGGGTTAACCATGGCATTCAAGACACAGTCCAGCATGTATAAAGTTAAGGCTACTGCCAGCGCCGCAGCGGGTGCTACTTTGGGGTGAGACCACGAACTGGCTGGATAACGTAACCAGAAAAAGCTCACAGGCAGTAGCAGTGATGCTGTTAAACTGCTCAGGCCAACTATACCCTTGGTGCCAAACACGATCATCCACAAGCTGTCGGTGACCCCAATATCCTTGCCGAACTCGTTGTGTACACGATTTCTCCCAAACCCTCCCCACCCAAAAATCATCTTCTGCCGCGCCTTCTCCCCGAGAATCTCTTCATTATTAAATCTAAACTCTAAAGATCCGACCCGGTCTTGATCAAACACCTGGGACATATAGGAAACAATCTTAGCGCTAGGAAAGTTTCCGATCGCCCCCAAGTATAGGTAGGATGATATACCCACGATTAGAAGCAACATCGGGAAAGCAGTGCGAAACCACCTGGCAACGAACAGGATGATCAGCCCTAAAACCAGCAAGGTATACGCACCAGTGGATTTGACCAACACAAATGTAATCAATAACACAACCACAAGCCAATTGATGGGAATGCCCCAGAGTTGCTTGATCACTTTAGTTCGCCACAGCCAAATCCCTATTAGCGTCGCTGCCATCATCCACACGCCCACCATAAGACCGTGCTCCATGAACACTGTCGGTCTATATCCTCCGTAACGAATCGTTTGGGAAAAGTCACTGCGGGGAGAGAAGCCGTAAACCCACAGGTGCAGATTCGGACTCATGCGAAGTTCAAACAAGCATAAAGGAACATAGATCAATCCGCCAGTAAAGATGCCAATCGCCAACTGGCGCAACCCAGTCAGGTTATTGAGATATATCCGACCCAAAAAATAGGGCACTCCCCAAGTCACAATTTGCGCCAGAGTAGCTGATATCCCATCGTACGGACCCAGGTCATTAGCGATTGATGAAGCAAACGGGCATACGCACCAGATCAGCATCGGCAGGTCAAGCCAGCCGGGTCGAAACGATCTGAAACGTCCAACATCGTAGATAATAGTGGCCAGTAAAATGCCGTAGCAAGTTGCTGACATCTTGGTATAACCTGGGATGCCCGGCAATTTATATTCTGCTATTGGCAGGAATAGCCATGCCACGATGAAACTCACAACAAGCGCCCGCTGAGCTGGAAACCGGATGAAAACGTAGAGTACTGCTGGAATCCAGCCGAACATTACAAGGGGTACTAAAGGACTCATAGGCTTTGCTTGGCACGAGCATGAATTACTAAATTAACCCATTAATGGGTAGTCCAAAACCCAAGAAGAATCGACCCATCAGCACAACTGTGAGTAACCCCAGAAATAGGGCTGTCGCCATAATATCTTGCACTACACTATTGAGTCCCTCACGGCAAAGACCATAAGTTACTACTCCATAAAAGGGGAGGTCATTGAGCGCAATTAACAAAATAGCCCCCGGTAGACCCATGATAGAGAACCCAAGCGGTATTCCGAAGACAATCAAAAGAAACTTTAAAAAGTAACCGAAGGTTGCATAAATAGGTTTCCCCATCGCAAAAAGCGACGACTCAATAGTCTGGGACAGCACGACAGGCCAAATACCTAGAGCTAGCAACGGCAGCATCCAGGAAGCTGGAGCGTACCTGCGATCATACAAAGATAAAATCAGGACATCTCCAAAGCTGACCAGCACTGTCAAGCCGACTGCCATTGCAATCAGAACAGGCTTGCGGTTATGCAAAATTTTGGCGCGCAAGGTTTCACGAGGAAGGTGATTAAATTTTGAAAAAACCGGAAAAATCACCTTACTGCTGAGCGTCAAAATGAGATTGCGCGGGATTTCAGAGAACGTCAAAGCAATGCCATAAACACCCAATATCTCCAAGGAAAGCAATTTTCCCAGAATCAACCGATCAGCTTGCGAAGCAAAAAACGTCACTATAGTCGAAATAAATATCCATCTCCCGAAGGAAAAGAGGTCATGGGTTGCCTCTTTATCCCAGGCAAAGCGGCTAGGAGATCCCGGATTCAATCGATGGCTCCACACCATCTGGATTGAAGATGACACAAGGGAGCCAACGACGAGAGCCCAGATGGTTGGACTAAACCAGGCCCAAACAAGTATCACCGCAATAGAAATAATCTGCCCCCCAAGCTCAAAAATTGCTAACTGACCAACCGCTATGTGGCGGTTGAGCGTGAATAGAGCAGTGGAGTTGAACCCCGATATGACCGTGTTTAGACCAACTACTGGGATTAGCCACAGGAGCTGAGGCTCTGAGTAGAACTTGGCAACCGGCCAGGCAATCAAAACGCAACAAAACCACAAACCAATGCCGCGAATGATCTGCAACGTCCAGGCAGTGTTGAGAAAAGCTGGGTCATCCCCGCGCTTGTTCTGGATGATGCTCGAACCAATGCCGATATCTGAGAACATGTGCAGGCCAGTTATGAAGACGTAGACCAGGGCCATGAGGCCGAACAATTTTGGGAAGAGCAGATGAGTCAGGATGAGGTTACTGCCCAATCGCAGAATTTGGCTCGTTCCATAACTAGCAACGGTCCAGACTGTCCCACGAATGGCAAGCTTCCTAAGTGATGTCATGACTTCATCAAGCGAGGTAAATCGAGGCCATAAAAACTCAGTTGATGTTGATGCATTGCTTGCTCCTAGGGATGTAGATATCATCTAATCCCCCCTTGAGGCCTTTAGTGTTTGTGCAATAAAAAATGACTTTTCCAGGTAGCCTTACACAACCAAGTTACAAAACAAAATTAATGCTTCCTCTGCTGTGTATTCAAGTGTGATTTTACTGAAATCCTCGCCTGCGTTTAAGCTTCCCCGTTCCTTCACTACTTAGTAAATGTACGGTATTGCAGTTGAGGGCTTCATGCATCGCTTGCTCCTAGTGATATAGATTCAGCAGAGCGAACAGCCAGTGGTACATCAATTGCCTGGTTCTGGGATTTCTCGATGCTAGACCTAAACAGCACCGCCAATTTGCCCGCCTCGATCGCAGCATCATGCTGAAGAGCCGCCCGCTGTGCACCATTTCTACCCATCTGTTCCAGCTTTTCCACTGGCAACTGCAATGCTGCACGCATCGCCGCCGTTAACGCTTCGACTGAGCCAGGCGGCACCAGCCAACCGCAGACGCCCGGCTCTATTAACTCAGGGTTCCCGGCAACATAGGTGCTGATGACTGGACGTCCCAGTGCCAGCGCCTCCATCACCACTACTGGCAAACCTTCAGCAAAGCTGGGCAGCACCATTGCCCGAGCAGCTAAGATGTGTTGACGAACATCATTATTGCTGGCCCAGCCGATGATTTCGACATGATCTTGCAGACCAAGCCGTGCGATCCGAGCTTGGAGTTCGGCCCGCAAAGGCCCATCGCCCACCAACACCAGCTTCAACTGCAAGCCCTCGGCTGCTAACTGACTCACTGCATTTAGTAACAGCAATTGGCCCTTCGCTTCGCAAAGCCGACCAACACAGACTAAGCGCGGCTCAGCCGGTACAGCAATAGGTGGCTGAGTCAGAAATCCATTGTCTACGCCACAATGAACCACATGTATTTTTGACCACTCCTCCCCAGCGCACCAGCGATAAAGCTGACTCTTACCGAAGGAGCTAACTGTCACCACAAAAGCAGCCCGCTCGACTTTTTCTGCCAAGCCGAGAGCCTTGACTTTATCGAACTCTTCAGGACCATGAACGGTGAAGCTGTAGGCTGGTCCACCAATTACGCGACACAACATCGCCACGGTGGTTGAATTTGTTCCGAAGTGAGCATGAACATGGTCTACGCCCGCATCTGAAAACCAACGTAGAAGAACGCAGCTTTCAGCTAAGTAGGCCAGATGACGCCAAACACCTTGCTCTGAAGACAAGCCGAGCCTGAGCGCCAGCCACAAGCCCTTTACTAAACGAATGGGTCTAGTGACGGCGACGCGGATTAAACCAAACAGCAAGCGTAAGATCCCACTTCCTAAAACCACCCGAGTCTGCTCTAGCTCAAGTTTGTCTGCTTCGTCAACCAGCTCAGTGCTGCAAGAACGGATTGAAAACCGCATAACCCGAATCCCGGAAGCTTCGATGCCAGCGATTTCTCGCCGAATGAAGCTGTGGCTGACCTTAGGATACTGATTGATCAGGTAGGCAATTTTCATCATGGGTAGTTACTTGCGATGTAAGGATAGGAGAAAGAAGTAGGCGCCGTGCCTTGTGCTCGCCCGGAGCAGAGGAAATCTGTGGGTACCTATGCTAATCAATGCTTTTAGATAGCACCGCAGGCTCCTGGAATATTTTTTCCTCGCTAATGTTCTCCCTTAACTCGTAGGTCTGCTCCTCACTAATTAGCAGTTTATTTTGATTAAATTTTTGTCTCAAAATTAACCAGATAAAAGGCAAATCTTCTATCAAATATCTTTTCCATAATCTCTTGGGCTCAGATAAGAGTCTATATAACCATTCCAAACCACAATTACTCATCGTTGTTGGAGCTCTTTTTATATAGCCTGCTTCAAAGTCAATAGTTGCGCCTATTGCCAGAAATATTTTTATATTTGGCAGGTATTTTTTATATTTATATATCCATTTTTCTTGTTTGGGTGCCCCCACTCCGATCGCCAGTACGGTAGCTTCTGATTTATTAATCATTTCGACTATTTCCATGCACTCTTTTTCATTTTTTTCAAATCCAAAAGACGGAGAGTGCGTTCCTACAATAATATTCCTTCCAATTTTACAATTTATTTTCTCTTGAGCTTGGCTGGCTACGCCTTTAGCTGCTCCTAATAAAAATATTTTAATATTATGATTGTCTTTTTGATAAGTATAAAAAGCAGGAAAAAAATCAGAGCCTGAATTTTTTTCCTTTATTGGTGTACCTAAAAACCGAGATGCATAAATTAATATTTTACTATCACAAAGTCTATAATCAGCAATACTATAAGCAGTTAAAAAATCCCGATCTTTTTGCAGTTTAATTAGATGATCTACATTAGGCGTAAATACGACCCCGGATTTGATCTGCTCTAATAATTCTGTCTTTGATAAATTATCAATCCAAATATTTAACAAATTCACTCTTTTCATCTTTTTGTTCCACTCTTATAACTTTTTTCATCTCTTCAGTAAATCTACTACTAATTAGGCGCTATTAATATGAGTTTTTGTTAGGTTTTATACAGTCTTTAATTAGCTGGGATATTTGTAATGAAAGGGTAAATTAACAGGTGTTCCTTATTTGACTCACATTCATTCGAGGGTGTGCATTTTTCCGACTTTGGACGATGCCTCAACCTAGCTTGATACTTTTACCTCTATATGAGGTAAAAGTTTTTCTCTGAATATAGTATATTATTTTGTATCTAATCTTAGTATAGACATATACAATTGACTGAAAAAAGATTAAACAAGGGAAGCTCTTGTCTGGCACGGAAACTGTGAACTCTGCTCATAATCAGTCGCCGTGAGTGATCTCAGTGGGCTTTTCTGTAAATATACGCAAAACCTTTTAAGTCGTCATCGTCAACAACCCGAAATTTACTTAATTGTTGAACTAAGCAGGGTTTTATAAAATTTTGGTGTTTTTTCTGTTGACAAAATAGTCAGCTTGAGCTGAGGGGCTGAGGGAGCTGAGGGAGCTGAGGGAGCTGAGGGAGCTGAGGGAGCTGAGGGGCTCCAGGGGAGATGAATCAAAAGAAAAGGAACTAAGTACTGCTAAGGTAACTGGAAACAGGAGCGCTCCGAAGGACTACATCTATCTTCTTCTTCTGCCCCTGGAGCCCTCTGGAGCTCCCTCAGCTCCCTGGAGCCCCCTCAGCTCCTCACATACATAAATTTAAAACTCCCCAGGTAGGACTCGAACCTACGACCAATCGGTTAACAGCCGACCGCTCTACCACTGAGCTACTGAGGATTGTGAATTCTTATAGTAACGGTAACGGATACTATTTGGCAAGTACTTTGGCAAAGTTTTTGAGAATTTGTTAGCGCGGAGGCATTATGGTAAAATATGGAGATGCTATCCATGCTTTTACAGCGACTAGGTAGCAATACTCTGGAGCTCTATTTCAATCCCATTCGCAACTCAGCCAGACGCTGCCGAGACTTGGCATCGATTGAATTGGCTAAAAAACGGCTGGAGGATTGTTTTCGTGGTTTATTCTGGCGTCGCACCCGCAGAGCCGTGGATTCCACTTCGTGACCAAGTTGCTGAGCTGACATCCATTCAGCACCATACCCCAGCACCATCAGCTGCTGGGTTCTGTCTGAGGTGGCAACAAGCAGCCGAGAAGTTTTATATTGGTGTAGATAGGGACGAAAACAGGCACAAGCTTTTTCTATGTACGTGTCTGCGGTTTGTCCAAAATCGGTGTAATAGACCGATAAATTCTGAGTGATGACTTCGTGATTACTACAGGTGTTTTGATACTGGGCATCAAACACAATTTGAGTCTGAAAACCCTGAAATGCACTGTAGTTGATCAAAGCTTCAACCAGTTGCCAGCGAGCTGCCTCTAGTCCGTCGCTGTCACGGGTTGTTTTGAGGTAAGACCAAGCACCAATGATGTTGTAGCCGTCCACGAGCAAAACGGCTTGGGGTGAAGAAGGGGGCATGATTTAGAATCACTATTTGCTAAAGTTAACATGATTTATTCATAATCTTAATAGTAAAAGTAAGTATTTTTTCTGGCGTTAGATAAAAGGTCAAGGCAGCAACCGTAGGTTGGGTGCTGCCTGAGAAAGGTGTTGTGGCACTTCTCAACCAAAAATGCCTGGTTAAGAGACTACATCCTCTATTTGCATCATACGTTGCTTAAGACGCTTTGGCTCTCCTTGATCCACCACCTGGCCTCGTTCTAGTAAGAAAGCGCCGTCACAATAATTCAACTCTTCTAAGCGATGCGTTACCCAAAGTGCTGTCAAACCCTTGCTTTTGACCAACTGTCGCACTTGAGCCACTAAGTCTAGTTGGCTATCTGGATCGAGGAGAGCTGTGGGTTCATCTAACAGTAAGACCTCGCACCGACGCGCGATCGCGCCAGCGATCGCCACCCGTTGTTTCTGACCACCACTGAGCGCATAAATTGGTCGTCGTTGCAGTTCCAGCAAATTCACCGTGGAAAGTGCCTCTGCCACTCGCTGGGGTATCTGGGCTGGTGGCAGGTTTTCCTCCACCAGCCCAAAGGCTACATCAGCCCCAACAGTCGGCATCACCAGCTGATGATCAGGATTTTGGAAGACAAAGCCCTGGGGATGCAAAATCCGAATCTCACCCGACTGAGGCTTCAACAGCCCTGCCAGCAATCTCAGTAAGGTCGATTTCCCACTGCCGTTGGTACCCAAGAGCATCCAAAACTCCCCTTTAGGCACGTCCAAAGAGCAGGATTTTAAAACATCTTCTCCTTTAGGCCATCTGAAGTATAAATCTCGCACCTTGATCGCCAGTTCCGCCATTTCCACACCGGCAGAGCGGTTCATTCTGCCATGGCAAAGAAACCAGGCGGTCTGCCACTAGCAGCGGCAGTACTCGCCTTTTGGGATATCTGGACTCCAGTAATTTCACTGGCACGGATGGCAACTTTTTTCTCAGTCTGGCGATCGCACGTCAGTTCCACAATCTCAGGGCTGCCAGAGCGCATCGCTTGCAGAATGTGCTGGTAGAGAGACTCAGCATCCTCAGCTGCCTTGCGTTGCACGGACAGGGGGAAGGGTGTGTTCTTCAAAGTCAAGTCAATAGTGAACATCGAGCGTTAGACAATATAACTTTAAAACTCATTTTAACGTTAGCCAGCCAGTGTCTCCCTCTCCCCCTCCGAAGAGCTACTTCGAGTCGGGATCTAGCTCGAGCGGAATAAATATTAAGTTTTTTTTAAAACCTGTAGCAAAAATGAGTCGATTGGGCCTAAGATTATTAAAGACGGTTAAGAATCGTAAACAGGGTTGACAACCCAGCGGTTTGCTGCGTAGAAAGAGCTGTAAAATAGCTGAATAAAGCAGCTGACCAAACAACTGTACTTATACCCATTTGGAGATTTGCTCTAATGACCATCGCAGTTGGACGCGCCCCCAGCACTAGAGGGTGGTTTGACACCCTAGACGACTGGCTCAAGCGCGATCGCTTCGTGTTCG
>CAXUIG010000132.1:0-16764 GCA_964250845.1 uncultured bacterium
GCTAGCTTTCGCCTGCTTTGTTACCCAAAATTGGCTGTTTTTGAACCATGCCTTTCGCACCAAGCTTGCTATTCTGCTGATGGGTAGTGCTACCCTACCTGTGATTGTTGTAACCCAAGGCATGGTTGCAATTGCTGAGCATGGCTTGATCCAAGGCTGGCAAGAATCTCTGCAAAAAGAATTGATCTGTTTAGAGCAGGAGGTAGATCAAGTTATTCAGAGCAATAAACTCATTGCAACTAGTCTGGCAGAGTTGGTGGAAACCACTGGAATCGATCTGAGCAACCAAAAGGCGGTTCTGGCCCGTCGTACTCTGCTGACAAATTTCGTTGGATATCCTATAAATGGTCAGGGTGGAGAGATTCGCATTCTCACTGATAATCAGGGTAGAACAGTTGCTCAGAATATTCAAGTTTTAGCAGAGGATTTTTCTAGCTATCCCCTTTTGCCGGTAGAGAATAGACCACTTACTGTGCCACACTACGCAAGAGTGTCGCTGCCTCTAGGGATTGATCTGGGAGATATTCCGATTGTAAAAGATGCCTTAAGTACACGACGCCTTTTAGCTGGCACAGAGTTGCTCCAAGAAGAGTCACTGCAACACCTAGGGCTAGAGAAACAAGCTAATATTGGTTTGCGCTCACAGCAGATCAAAGACTTAAGCGAACCAAAACAGCCCTTCCCCGAAGGAACGTACGATATTGACGGGGGTAGAGCAGGCTTGGTGATCATGGCGGTTCAACCAATCCGGCTTAAGGGCAAGCAGGTCGGCACAGCGATTGTTGCTACACTACTCAATCGCAACTATCAAATTGTTGATGCTCTGAAGCGAAAAACCGGGGTGGCTACTGCAACCCTATTTGCTCAAGACTGGGGAGTAAGTACCAACGTCCCCTACACGGACGATGAAAGCCGAGCAATTGGGACACGGGTTTCTCGGGAAGTGGCAGCGGCTGTTTTGTATCGGGGGGAAAATTTTATCGGTGCTGCCAGCATGGTTGGGCTTAACTACCTCAGTGCCTATAGTCCCCTGTATGACCATCGGCATGACCTGAATCCTCATCAGGCAAAGCCGGTAGGCATAGCTTATGTAGGTACACCTCAGACAAAAGTGCTTGATACTCTAAGTACCATTACACTGGCAGGGTATGGTTTTGGGGGAGGCATTTTGCTATTGGCTGGTCTAATTGCCGTTTTTCTAGCTAGCACCTTCTCTCGACCACTACGGCGTTTAACTGATTTTACCCGTTTTGCCCAGCAGGTAGGGGCGGGAAAACCGGAGGTACGACTGGAGACAACTTCGCGTCAAGATGAAATTGGTGTCCTCTCTCAAGAATTGAATCAGATGGCTGCCAGTATTGAGGCAAACCTGGAAGCGGTTCGGCATCAAGAGCAGCTACAACGTCAAGAGGCAGAGCAAATCAAGCTATTTTCAGCTCTTACCCTCCGCATTCGTCACTCTCTAGACTGGAAAGATATCCTCAAAACCGCAGTTCAAGAGGTCCAACAAGCATTTAAAACAGAACGAGTGCTAATCTATCGCTTGAATTCTAACTGGGATGGAACGATTGTAGTAGAATCTGTTGCGCCTGGAGAACCTAATGCCTTGGGGGTAGAAATACCAGACACCCGTTTTAGAGACAACCATGGAGGATTTTACAACGATGGTCGTACACATGCGCTCAATCATATCTATCAAGCAGATCTGACTAATTGTCGCATTAAGTTATCGGAACGGTTGGTAGTCAAAGCAACTTTTGTCGCGCCAATTCTGGTAAAAAACCAGCTATTCGGCTTAATGATTGCTCACGACTGCTCAGGGGCGCGTCCAATTCACCAGTCTGAAATTGATTTATTCACTACTCTTGCAACTCAAACTGGCATAGCCCTAGAACAAGCGAATCTCGTCAGGCAGATAAAATTTGTTTCTGTTGAGCAACGTCAACAAAAAGAAGCGCTTCAGCTATTTACGAATATTGCCTTGGGCATTCGTGAGTATCTAAACTTAGAAGATATCTTCAAGGCGACAGTTGAAGATCTCCGACAAGGACTTAAAGCGGATCGAGTAGTTATCTGCCGCTTCAACTCCAACTCGGATACGTCTGTCATAGCAGAATCTGTTGCTCCTGGTTGGACTCAAGCCCTGGGAAGCGAAAGAGTAGACACCTGTTTTAATCAAAGTCGCAGAGAACGTTACAAGAGTGTTAGTACCCGTGCCATCCAGAATATTTATCACGCAGGTTTGCCAGATTGTTACATCCAACAAGTGTTGGCACGATTTGAAGTCAAGGCAAGTTTGGTTGTGCCAATTCTAGCGAACAAACAGTTATTCGGCTTAATGATTGCTCATCAGTGCTCTTCCCCGCGTGCTTGGCAGCAGTCTGAAATTGATTTGTTCACCCAGGTGGCAATTCAAGTAGGAATTGCTATATACCAAGCCAGTCTCGTAGAGCACATGGAAAAAGCCCGGATTGCAGCAGAGGTGGTTTCAGACGAGCAACGTCAACAAAAAGAACATTTCCAGAGTCAGTTGGTAGAATTGCTCAGTGATGTTGAGGATGTTTTTGAAAAGGTAGAGCAAATGACGCAATCGATTCAAGCCGTGGCTGATAGTGCCCGCGCGGCAGCAGTTGTGGCTCGCACTGCCTCTACCACTGCCGAGGCGGGAGGGGCGGCAATGGATCGGACGCTACAAAGTAGGTTAAATTTGCGCCAAACTGTAGTCGAAACGGCTAATAAGGTGAGGCGTCTGGGCGAATCATCCCAACAGATTTCCCAGGTGGTGTTCTTAATTAACCAAATCGCCTTGAAAACCAACGTCTTAGCAATCAATGCTAGTATTGAGGCAGCGCGAGCTGGTGAAGCAGGTCAAGGCTTTGCGGTGGTGGCTAGTGAAGTTGGTGAACTGGCAGCCTCATCAGCCGCAGCGACTAAAGAAATTGAACTTCTCGCTGCTTCCATCCAACGAGAAACCTTAGAAGTGGTCACGGCGATGGAACTGGGAACTACCCAGGTCATTGCCGGAACCGAGCTAGTCGAAGATACTAATAAGAGTGTAGCGCAGATATTAGATGTATCCCGCCAAATCGACGAGTTAGTTCAATCAATTTCGATGGCTACATGGTCTCAAGCTCAGACTGCTGAAGTCGTAACTGAGTTAATGAAGCAGATTGCCAAATTCTCTGAACGCACTTCCAATTCTTCTGGCCAAGTTTCTGGTTCTCTTCAACAAACTGTAGAGGTAGCGCAACAATTGCCAGCTTCTGTCGCTGCGTTCAAAGCCGCTGGTGGTAAATGACTTTAAGCTCGTAAAGGGGCAATATCTGCCCAACGCTTTAGCCGTTTACCACTGTACCACCATTGGGATGTAAAATCTGACCCGACATATAAGAAGAGTCGTCCGACGCTAAAAATACGTAGCTAGGTGCAACTTCTTCGGGTTGACCGGCTCGTTGCATTGGCACTTGTTGGCCGAAGCTCTCAACTTTTTCTTGTGGCATAGTTGAGGGAATTAGTGGTGTCCATATCGGACCTGGTGCTACGCCATTTACGCGAATTCCCTTTTCAACCAGATTTTGGGACAAGGAGCGGGTAAAAGCAACGATCGCTCCTTTTGTGGAGGAGTAATCAAGCAGTTGCTTATTCCCCTGATAAGCTGTTACGGAAGTTGTGTTGATGATGGCGCTACCCTCTTTGAGGTGCTTGAGCGACGCTTTCGTCATGAAAAACATCGAGAAAATATTAGTGCGGAAAGTACGTTACAACTGTTCGGCGCTGATGTCCTCAATGCTATTTTGGGGATGTTGTTCCGCAGCGTTGTTGACAAGAATATCGAGTTGACCAAATTCATCCACTGTTTGTTGTACCGCTTGCTGACAAAAGGCTTCATTGCCAATGTCTCCAGCAATCAGTGTGGCGCGGCGGCCTTTTTCTTCGACCAGATGTTTTGTTTTTTTGGCGTCGTCGTGATCTTTGAGGTAAACGATCGCCACATCAGCTCCTTCTTTGGCAAACGCGATCGCAACCGCACGACCAATACCACTATCTCCGCCCGTGATTAGTGCCACCTTGCCCTGCAGCTTGTCACTCCCCCGATACTGAGGATCATCTGCCTTGGGTTTTAACTTCATTTCCGATTCACGGTCTGTTTTGTTCTCCTGACCCTGTGCCTGTTGTTGCGATTGTTCTTCTGGCATGGTATATTCCCTTGACTATTGGCTGTTATAAAGCTGGGCCTAACTCATAAACCAAGTTAAATGCTACTACTTCACCATGCTTCTAACTAAAGAAAGGGATTAGTATTAAATCAGTTTGTAATTATAAACACAATACCTTTTAACTAATCGTTTGACGATTAAAGACATGCAGACGTTTGCTCAGTACATTGATCGCTGGCATGACTTTTATATGCTGGCGGGCACGGCTGCCGCCACTCTGTTCGGCTTGCTCTTTGTCTCTCTAACTCTGAATATAGAAGTGATGAGTGATCAGTCCCAAATTGGGTTGAAGGAACTGGCAACCCAATCCTTCGCCAGCTTCCTCTACGTCCTATTAATTTCGCTCTTGTTATTGATTCCGGATCACAATCCCAAGCTTGTCGGCGTTGAAATTCTGCTTTTGGGAGTAATTGGACTGGTTAACGCTACCCGACAGATACGACCAGTCATAGGTCACCTTCAAGCTACTTGGGCAAAAACCTACCTGTTCTGGCGCTTCGTAATGCCAACAGCGTCTTATGTCGGTCTGATTGCGATCGCTTTCACAGTCTGGGCAGGCAGACATGATAGTCTCTTCTCGCTTGTATATGTGGTTTTTATCCTCTTAATTACAGCAATCCACAATGCCTGGGACTTGCTTGTTGGTATTAGCAAGCGAAAACTAGGAGGGGCGTAATCGTGACGGCGATCAAACACAACAGTGAGGGGCGATCGCCGCGATGACAGATGCTAAGTCAACTGCTCATGCTGCGTTACCCCGCCTTCCTGGTGCCACGTATTTGCTTATCAGCACTTGTATTAGAGGCTTTGGATCTTGTTCAGAGCGCACTTGAGCAAACTATTTATAATGGTAGTTAAAATAATTACGTTGGCTTTTCGTTGGGTTTTTAGGTAAGATTTGAACTGGAGGTGAAACAGATGCCACTTACAACACAAGATTCCACTGATATACAGAGTGGTCCTAGCTGGCCATCATTTGAGAAATTCCGTACAGAAGGAGCAAAAGCGCTTGAGTCCCTTAAGAAGGGTAAAGTTGCCACCCTGCATACCAAGACTGGACAGTACCGTATTCTTGAAGAGCATGATTTCCAAAAACTGCTCGGTCTAGCTCGCGATGTGGAGCGCCTGCGCAAAGGAATGCGTATACTGATGCAGACTGTTCGCGTAGTTCAGAAACATCCCGATGTTGAAAGTCTCAACCTGCTGGCACAGACAGTAACCATGTTGGGGAGTCTACCAGAGCTGCCCACTAGCGAGGGTTTTGAGCCTTTGCTCCCTGAAGGAATCGATTTGGATCCAGACGATGAGGTAGAACTTGACCTGGCTCAGATTAAGCGTCCGCTTGACACTTCCCATGCTGCTCCATAGAACATGCTATGCCGGTTGATGCGGAAATATCAGAACCTGGGATACCAAGAGATTTAATCGGGCTTGAAGCGCGCCTTTCTACTCTATCTCACGATAACCAGGCGCTCAAGATTATCCAACTTTTTGCTACAAACCTTGGTAAAACAAAGCAGCGGCAGCGCATATTCAATGCGAGAGGGGCAATCTTGCGTGAGCCTATCATCTACCAGGATATGCTCGCTCGCGGCCTGGTTGAGGCAGATGAGGACCCATTCACTCTACTGCAAGGTGACGAATAGTTGCTACGGATGCTGCTTACTTTTTGGGAGAGCGCATTACAGCGACAAAGTTTGCAATTGCTACTTCTACGTGCGATCTGGTTCCAAATCGCCGCCAGTACGCTGCCTTGTTGCGAGTGCAGGAAATCAAAAATGATAACTCCAATGCTCCACAACTACTGGGGGAACTACTGAAGTTCACGTCCATGCAGCGGATGTACCTTCCACCGCTTCCAGACGATTCATCTGATGTTGTCGGAAATGCTGTTGTATTTGACGGGCTTATCCAAGTGCGGCTTGAAGATTTATTGGTGGCTACACGGCACGCCAGTCTGAGTTTAGTCGGATGGCGCATTTTTGGCTCGTTAATTCGCACAATTATGGTTCGCGCTGGGGCAAGTGAGGTGAGAATGAGGTCAAGCATTTAAAGCGATCGCCCCCTTCCTCCATCCCCCGCACCTTACCCACACTCACACTTCTCAACGCTCGCCTGCCTATGCTTTCGTAGTATTACCAGCGATCGCAGCTCTCCCCAACTCCCGACTCAATCCCGTATCCCGCAACATACAACCTGATGGACGTATTCGCTATTGGGTTTTTATTCCAGAGCTTGAAAAGTATCTGCGAGTGGTCCCCCTAGAGGATAGAGTCTCTCTAACGGGAACGAATGTTAGTCGCCCTAACTGATTGAGTCAAGACCACGACTTACTATTGCACTATTTTGGACGCAGATACTGTAGGAGGAAGAGTTGTGTATGATGCAGCGGACAGCTTCAACGAATTATGCGGCTTACCTATAGCGAATACGTCAAAAATCGTGCCCGCCGGAATTTTCGCTTTTGCTATCTCTACTCCAATCAGAGGATTATCGCCGCTGTTGACTAGATAGTCAGATTTGTTTTGTACTGCTGGATTGAAGTTGTAAGTGCCAGCATCCATCTCTGGATAATTAACCCATGTTTTGGAACTCAGGTCAACTAGCCGTGCTCGATCAACGTCGGGTGCGTCAGACTTAATGATCCGAAGATCAATCACACTCTTCGTTTGGGATAAGATATAATATCTGCCCTTGAATTTGCCCGGATTGGGAGGGGATACATCTTCTACAATAACGAAGGGTGACTTGTTAAAGAGTAAGTTACCGGGTGGCCCTTGCAACGAACCCGTTACAGCAACACTGTAAGCGTTGTTAGGTGCTCCAGCAAATGTTCTAGAGTCAACAATCTTCGTAGTACCAGCTTTTGTGATTCGAACACGAAAATTACCCGGCGACACACTCACGTACCGACTTGCCGAACCGAAAGGCACATTCGATAACACTTTTAAGCCATTGACGCTGACGTCAACTGCCCAGGAGTGCTCTGGGTTGGCAGCGTTGATCGCGGGCATCAGAACAGGACAAGATGCAACTTGGTCTGGATGATTCATGCCCAGTGCTCCAGTTAATTTTCCCCACACTTTGTGAGTGATAAACTGGGTGTAAGATTCTATCGCCACCAGAGTTGAGTTAACACCGGCGCGTGGTGCAGCAGGGGCAGCGTGAGTTGTGCTTTGAACATTTGGCGTCAGAGCGTGGTTTGGTTTGTTGACATCAGAGCCCACCTCGATTTCAGAATCATCATTTAGAGTTTTAGTGGGCTTTGAATTGTGGACTTGCTTCAATGTGTCGAAAAAGGCGACATCCGAACTCAAGTAGAATACGCGCTCTCCCAAAAATTTTTGGAGTTACCGCATAATGAACGGGGATGGATGAGGATCAAAGCTCCTCATATAGTTTTTGCAACACCACCTTAAATCAGGTAATTCTGAATTTCCCCAATATCAGAGATACTAAGCTAAAAATTTAGTTTTGCCAAGCATAAAAAGTAATAAAAAGTCATATACCTTTTCCCAAGGTATGTATAATTACACACATACTTTAGGCGCTAAAAGTCGTAATTTAGTTATAAAGCTCATGGAGGAAAATAGGTGAAATACACACCGAACCTTACACAATACTTGATATAAGATACATATACGATTTGTAATATTTTGCTTTCTTCACTATAGCTTTAAAGCGCTTACTTTATGAATAATCGGTTCGCTCAGAAGCCACAAGCTTACGAAGAAGGGAATGGTTTTCAAAATGGGGTGAATCAGAATGGTGCAAATGGTAAGGCGAAGAGTCACCAAATGACGCCTGTATTCCCCCAGTTAAGCCATGATGCTGCTATAGTACAGCATCCAAGTCCTGCTTCCACTCCTCATGCCCCTGATAAATTCCGCCTTGTTCTATGGCAGGGGCTGAGCTTAAGAACCAAAGTAACAACAATAGCGATCGCCTGTTGGATTTTCCCACTCCTAGCCCTCGGCGCAGCTGCCTATTACTGGACGAACAAAAAAATCACTCAGGACGTAACTCATCAACAACAAGCCCATGTTATCTCCATAGTAAATGAGCTTGACCGCTTCACTAATGAGCGTTATAGAGACATTCAAATAATCGCTCAATTAAATATTCTTAACAATCCAGACGTGCGGGAAGCTACTTCTTTTCAAGAAAAGCAAGCAGTCCTAGATCGATTCTTAGAGAAAGGCTATGACAGTATTGCTGTTACCGATATTGCTGGTAATACAATTATGCGCTCTACAGGGAGTCCAAACACGAGCATCGGCATGCGGGATTTCGGGTTGTGGGATTATTTTCAGCAAGCTATAAAAACAAATCGTCCTGTCATTACTCCTCCAAGAAAGTCAGTATCGTCAAAAGAGTATGTCATCTTTGTCGCGGCGCCGATTGTAGATACCGCTACGGGGAAAACGATTGGCGTGGTGAGAACGCGCACACCTGTGACATATCTAAATCAGATTCTTCAGAAAGAAGCAAAACAATTAGCCCAGAACATCCAAGGCTTTGAATCACACAAAAACTTGGCGCTCGATCAGACGGGGAAAGTTTTCCTAGCGACGGAAGCAAAGTATATAGGTAAGGATGCTAAGTCAGTTTTTCCGCTCGCTGCTTCTCGATTGAAAGCGGCAGATCAGGTCGGTAGCGTCATCGATATTGATCAGCTTGACCAGCAGGAGTATATAGTATCCTACGCTCGGGCTGGAAAAATCAAGGCGCTGCCAGAATTGAATTGGGCTGCCATCGTTGCCCAGCCTTATTCAGAGGCATTTGTAGCGCCCAAACAGCTGCTGTTGATCTTGGCAATCGGCATGGTGATAACATTGCTGGTGAGTGCGATCGCTGCCTACCTAATAAACCGTGCTCTGCGTCCACTACACAAGGCTACTAAAGCCGTGCAAAAACTAGGTCAAGGCGAACTAAACACGCGCATTGCCGTAGAAGGGCAAGACGAGTTGGCGGACTTGGCGTCTAACATCAACATGATGGCTTACCAAATTGGAATCTTACTACAAAAACAAGAAGAAAAAGCAAAACTTTTACAATTATTTACAGACCTTGCCATCCGCATTCGTCAGTCTTTAAATTTGTCAGATATCCTCAAAACGGCAGTTAAAGAGGTTCGAGAAGTCCTCAAAACTGATCGATTGGTGATCTATCGTTTCAACCCAGACTGGAGTGGAAATGTCGTAGCAGAATCTGCCGCTCCTGGTTGGACTCAATTCCTGGCGTCAGACATAGATGACTCGTGTTTTAAGGAACACGAACCTTTTCTAGAACAGTACAAGAAGGGTGATGTCCGTGCCATCAATAATATTTATCGAGCCTGTCTAACAGATTATTACATCAAATTTTTCAAACGATTTGAAGTCAAGGCAACTTTGGTCGTGCCGATTCGGATAGAAAATCAGCTAATAGGCTTAATGATTGCTCATCAGTGCTCAGCAGCGCGTGTTTGGCAGCAGTCTGAAATTGATTTATTCACGCAGGTAGCAACTCAAGTAGGAATTGCTATACACCAAGCCAGTCTCGTAGAGCACCTGGAAAAAGCCCGGATTGCAGCAGAGGTGGTTTCAGCCGATCAACGTCAACAAAAAGAACATTTCCAGCTTCAGTTAATAGAATTGCTCAGTGATGTTGAAGAGGTTTCCAAAGGCGTAAAAACAGCCGCTGCCCAAGTCAGCGTTTCAGTTGGGGAAAACGCAGGTGCCATCACTCAGATCCAGCAGGAAGCTTTCAAGCAGGCGGCAGATATTACTCATACCCTTGAAGAGGTAGAGCAAATGACGCAATCGATTCAAGCCGTGGCTGATAGTGCCCGTGCGGCAGCAGTTGTGGCTCGCACTGCCTCTACCACTGCTGAGGCGGGAGGGGAGGCAATGGATCGCACGCTAGAAAGCAGCTTAATTTTGCGCCAAACGATCACCGAAATGGCTAATAAAGTGAAGCGTCTGGGCGAATCATCCCAACAGATTGCCCGTGTGGTGTTTTCAATTAACCAAATCGCCTTGAAAACCAACGTCTTAGCAATCAACGCTAGTATTGAGGCAGCGCGTGCGGGTGAAGCAGGTCAAGGCTTTGCCATAGTGGCTACTGAAGTTGGTGAACTCGCAGCCGCATCAGCCGCAGCGACTAGAGAAATTGAACAACTCATTGCTTCCATCCAACAAGAAACCTTAGAAGTGGTCACAGCGATGGAACTGGGAACCACCCAGGTCATTGCCGGAACCGAGGTGGTCGAAGATACCAAGAAGAGTCTAAGGCAGATATTAGATGTATGCCGCCAAATCGACGAGTTAGTCGAATCAATTTCGACAGATGCATTGTCTCAAACTCAAACTGCTGAAGTCGTAACTGAGTTGATCAAGCAGATTGCCAAGGTTTCTGAAGGCACTTCCAATTCTTCTGGCCAAGTTTCTGGTTCTCTTCAACAAACTATAGAGGTAGTGCAACAATTGCAAGCATCAGTAGGTGCGTTCAAAGTCGGTTGTGATAATTGATACTTCCTAACCTGGAGATCACGGCAACTTGACCTCACTACGTACTACTCCGGCACGCTCATGACGGGCTGAAAGTTTGACTGTGCTACCTCGAGGCGCACTCACCACCCATGCCACCTTCGCCCGATCTTGGGTGGAGTCAGCCTGCCGCCTGAAGGGAGCCGACTGTACGTAGACCCGTCCCTCTAATTGACCCAAATCTTCACGCGGCTTGCCTGTGCGTATTGCACCTTCAGTTAGCTCAATTTCACAGATGCAGCCGCGCACCAGCTTTTTCTCTAGGGCTTGTTGAGTAACGTAGGTGGGTAGCCAGCCGGTGTTATGCACTACCAGTAGTACCCGGTAGATTCCATCACCCAGGCATTGAGCACTGGCTTCGTAAATCTCCAAGCGGGGGGAGATTAGTAGGTGCCACACCAGCCAGTCGGGGAAGCGTGCAATCTCTTTTTCCAGAAACTCTGCCGGGGGATTCGACCAAGCGTACATGGTATCCCAACCGCCGAGTTCGACCTGACCCAATTGCGGATGATCAAACGGATACCAGTCGATATAGCCCTTACCTCCCAGTTTTTCATCACTCCAGCGCAGAAGCTTGAGGTCATCCTCTAGGGGGTGTTCCCGGTACCAGTCGGTGTATTTGTACTCAGTAATCCCGGCCTGACGCTGCGGACTCCATACTTCTACTGTCCAACTAAACAGACCCTGGTGCTCATAGGCCCAGTCGTCGAAGCTACCAGTCACAACCTCTTTAGGATCATAGCGGAAATCATGAAAGATGGAGATGGCGGGATACCCCGTGAGTTCAGTGCCTTTTTCGCCGATGCGCTGGTAGGTGCGGAGGTCTTTGAGCGGTAATTCCTCATCGCTGAGGTGGCTATAGGGGCGTAACAGAACACCGCTGAAAGTGTGGAAGGCAACAGCTCCTGTGATGTTAAGATGAGTGGTAATAAACTGGACTAGCGATCGCACTTCCGGTTCCGATGTGGGATAGGGACCAGCTCCTGGCTGCTCAAACTCCTGTCGCCACAAGGCGGGAAAATTGCGGTTCAAGTCCAGCCCCTCTTTGGGTGATTGGATGTTGATTAGAACTCCGTCGTAGTCCTCGATATGTCCTTCAGGCAGCAGACGATAATACTGACCACCTGTTTCTGTAGGCTCACGACGTACCAGTAGGCGAGGTTCAGTGGGGCATATTTTCCAGGCTCCGTTGGCATCAGGAATTCGCATCAACAAGATGCGGCGATCGCCATCCATATCTTGGATCACTAACCCGTCGCTGCGTTCCTGCTCATAGGGATAGGGGCGGGTGCTGGAGCGAATAAATTTCGGCTTGTCAGCCAATGCCAACTCGGCTCCATCAGGGTTGACGCGGGGGCAAATGTAGAATGTGCGAGTGTCTAAACAACGGGTAATATCTGGGTGGGTGCCGTAGGCGTTGACTAATGTTTGCACAAGGTACAGACAGACGCTCGACGGTGCTAGTTCGGTAGCGTGGATATTGCCATCAACCCAGAGGGCAGGCTTTTCCCGAGCCGAACCAGTGGCGAAGCAGGTGAGTGTCATCAGCCAGATGTCTCGACCTTCGTAGCTCATGCCGATGCTTTCTATACCTACAAGATGAGGAAATTCCTCAGCTAAGCCGTGCAGAATACGTGTCAGGTCTTCATAACGGTAGTATTTATCGAACTGAATATCTGGCATAACAATCCTCATCTGCGCCCGTTTAACCTGATTATGTAGAATACCACTCACGAAACAGAATTCAGTATGTCTGAGTCCTACAAACCGCAACCTTTGCCGCCACTAGACCCAACTCTGGAGATTAATAAAAACCATTACTGGAACTACCACAATATTGAGGCACTTTTAAGTTGCAAAAAACCTCTAACCGCCTCAAAAGACGAAGATTTATTTATCGCTGTTCATCAAATCTGTGAACTCGCCTTCAACCAGATGATTACAGACATGGAGCGAGTTTTAGATGCTTTGGCAGAGGCGCTGAAGAATGAAGCAGATCCAGTGATTGGGGATACCAGTGAGGCGTGTTATTTCTTCAAGCGCATTCAGAGCCTTTACGAGGTCGTCGTCACAACGATGCCGATTCTTGGCACTATGCGGGCTTTTGCCGAATTCCGAACCACCATCGGTCCCACGAGCGGCTTCCAGTCATTTCAGTTTCGGCATCTAGAGATTATGAGCGGTGTCCCCAAGTACTGGGAGGGGGGCACCAATGATGCCGAGGGCAAGCCCCACCTGGCTGAGGTTGAGTTTAATCGCCGGTATGGAGACCAAGTGGCAATCTGGTTTGAGCAATACCGCGATCGCAACCTTGCTGCCTATTATGAAATCCTCGTCAGTCGTGCTGCTGGAGACTCACAGGCGGAAAGGATCGACAGTTTGCGAAATCATCCTCACGCCAGGGCAATTCTCCAGTGCATGCGTGCCTATGACGATTACCAAACTCGTTTTCATCAAGCTCATCTAGGGCTGGCGATTCAGCAACTAAAGCTAGTCGGGGCTGACTTTGGTACTGGTGGAACATCCTTCCGAGATTATCTGGCCAAATACAACAAAGAGCAAGCGCCGCTGTTTCCAGGTTTGACCACACTTGACATTTAGTGCTACTTTAAGGCATGGTCGCGCTCAGAGAAAAGGCAATCAGCCCAGATGGTGTGACGGCAGGGGAGGAATGTAGCGTTTACGACGGCGCCGGTAACTCGTCCAAAGCAGCACAACCCCAAATACTAGGGTTGACAGCAGCACTACACTGGCTCCCGAAGCCACATCAAAGTAGTAGCTCAGATAAATGCCAGCAAAGGAAATTGCCGCTCCTAATGCTCCAGAAATCACCATCATGTAACCGAAATGATTGTTCAGCAAACGAGCAATTGAAGCCGGGATCACGACTGCCGAGATAATCAGAGTAACGCCGAGAACTTGTAAAGTCGCCACTAACAAGGTGGCTAGCATCAGCGCAAACAGAGTATCCATCGCAATAACAGGAACCCCATGCACTTGAGCCACTTCCCTGTCAAAACACCAAAATAGCAGTGGACGATAAAAGATAAACACTAGACTCAACAGCACAATAGTCACAACTGTGACCACCCATAGGTCGGTGGGAGAAACTCCGAGCACGTTGCCGAACAGAGCCGCCTCGAAGTTTTGGCTAAACTTGCGGTAGGTACTGATAATGGCAACTCCCAAAGCGAAACTAGCTGTTGTGACAATGCCAATTGCGGCATCGGAGTAAACTCGACGTCCGGTGAGGTATTGAATCAGCAGGGCAGCGCCAAAGCCCCAGATACCAGAGCCAATGTAGAAATTCAGCCCCAAAACGTAAGTCAACACCGCTCCGCCCAAAATCGCATGGGAGAGACCGTGGGCAATGTAACTCATGCGGCGCGTGGTGATATAAACACCCATGACTCCACACAACAACCCCGCCATCACCCCGACCATAATGGCGCGGCTGAAGAATTCATATTGAAATGGTTTGAGTAGGAATTCCATGCGGGTGGGAAACTGATTAGTTAGGTTTAGAACCGTTCTGACCCAGAGCTGACGGCAGATTTTGCTGCAGGTCATGCAATAAGGAAGTTGCGCCACTGGAAACCAAAACCCGACCTTGTTGATGGAAGACTACCATCTTGGCTCCGAAGGTCTGCTCCAGGGATGAGGGAGTAAAGACGTCAATTGGCTGTCCCTGACAAATCAAGCCATGGTTGAAGCACACCACCCAGGGCAGGTGGGTCGCTACCGAGTTGAGATCGTGGGTGGAAAGTAAAACTGTCAAGCCTTGCTGACTCAGTTCCCCTAATAAGTGTAGGAGTTCGTGTTGCACATGCAAATCTGAACCGCTAGTGGGTTCATCTAGAAGCACAAGTTCTGGATCTCCGACTAGGGCACGGGCCAGAAAGACCCGCTGCTGCTGCCCACCAGATAAGTCACCAATCGGCTGACGAGCAACTTCTTCAACTCCCACTCGCCCCAGAAGGTCTCTTGCTACCAGTCGGTCTCGGCGCGAGGGCCAAGGCCAAATTTTCTGGTGCTTGTAGCGCCCCATCATCACAACCTCTTCAGCAGTGACGGGAAAGTTCCAATCCACGGTTTCGACTTGGGGCACGTAGCCAACACCTGGAGGTGATGTCCCTGGCTTCAACCGTCTTCCCCGAAACAAAATCTCTCCTGCCCAGGGGTGAACCAGTCCTAATATCGACTTGATCAGGGTGCTTTTACCGCTCCCAGAGGGACCGACTAAACCAGAGAGTTGACCAGGGTAAAGCGACAGATTTACCCCCGAAAAGACTGGTTTTGTCTGGTAACCACAAGTCAGATTTGTGACTTCTAATAAAGCTTCCATTCAGTGACCTATAAGAACTATTTCGTTGCAGTAGAGGCAGCAGCAGTGGGTCCGACTACGTTACTTGTGTTTAAACTACTTACCAACTCAGGCTTGCCCTGTAGACCTGTGGAGATAATCTTCATGTTGTTTGCCATCATGCCGATGTAAGTGTGCTGAGGATTCTTGTCGTCCATAGCATTAGCTGACCCCTCCCCTGGCAGTTCATCATCAGCCGTATTAGCAGTCTTGACGTGGGCTTCGCGCGCAATCTGTTCTTCAACCTTGCTGGGGTAGACTTCTGAACCAAAAATCGCAGGAACGCCCACTTGTTTAATTTGATCAATTAACTTGACCACGTCCTGGGCAGAAGGCTCCTTGAAGTCAGAAGGTTGAATCGCTCCGATGACTTGAACACCATACTGTCTAGACCAGTAAGCCCAAGAGTCGTGATAAGTCAGAAGCTTACGGTATTTGGGGGGAATACTGGCAACCACTTGCCGCGTGGTCTTGTCTAGGGCATCGAGCCGTTGCAGGTATTTTTTTAGGTTTGTGTTATAGTAGTCTTTTCCTGCTGGGTCTAGCTCAGTCAACCACTTGGCACTCAGCTTGGCATAATTTTCAGCATAGACGGGGTTCACCCATAAGTGGGGGTTTGGGTCTCCCTTTTCTTTGGGAAAGCTGAAGTCAAACATCCACTTGTCTTGAGTGATCGTGTTGCTACCCAGCTCATAGATTTGAGTGTCCTTCTTCTTGACCGAATTCGCCATTTTTTCGGTGGGAGACTCCAAGTGCAGCCCGTTGACAATGATCAGGTTAGCCTTAGACAGAACGTCGGCATCGGAGGGACGAGGCTCAAACGTATGCGAGTCTGTACCTTCTGGAATGATGCCCTTGACGTCAACGCGATCTCCCCCAATGTTACTGACGATATTGGTCAAAGGCGCGACTGTAGTCACGACCAAAGGCTTCTGCTGCTGGGTGTTGGCGGCTTGAGTTGAATTGCCAGTCTCTGAATGACTAGTAGAACTAGCTGTATTTTGAGGAGCGCTATAAGCTGCTAGACTCAGCGTGAGTAGCGATAAGCACACAAAAGCTTTCATTTGATCAAGATTTCTGCTCAGGACAAACAACAATTAGAGCTTTTGTGTGAACTAAAAACAATCCCCTCCCCTAGCATCTAGAGCAGCAGTTTCTAGGTTTTTTAGCAAAGATACATCTTTGGGTATAAAAAGTTCTTGCAGACTATCCTTACGCCCCAGCCAACGCAGAGGGGCTCCAGGAGCAGAGGGGTTCTCTTAGGCAGAGAGAAAAAGAATTAATGGTTTCGCCTGCATAGGGTCTGACTTGAAAGCGTTAGGCAATATGCCGTTGTCACCCTTGCTGCTTTTGATAAGATTGCACCATTCCGGTTTTCAAGCCTGTTGAGTAAGGTTTCACCCTTTCATCTTTCAGATTTGCTCTCCACTGCTATGAATGTACTTTATTGCTCTAAAAAATGCTGGGTATTAACTTTGATTTATTCTATTAAGCCATGAAAAATAGTTTAGACTACTGGGTTTTGGAACGACTTAACCATTTGGTAGCTTCCTCAACGTTTTTATCTGGGCAGGCAATATTTTTTAATGATTCTGGATTTTCGGCACTGGTTACCTGAGATGGGATAGCTGAAAGCATTACCAGATATATGCTT
>CAXUIG010000133.1:0-16558 GCA_964250845.1 uncultured bacterium
TTTTCATTATACCAATAATCTTAACTTTTTACAAATGATTTAGGATTGCTATATAGCGAATTTCTCACCCAATCAGTTAACCGCCATACCGCAAGAGGTGAACAAACCTGCATTGAATTGGCTTTTGAACATATCCTCAACAACGTGTCGGTAGAGTTTCGCATCAAACGGACTTGGACAAAAACCCCTAAAGGTGGTAAAGATATCTTAGGCGTTCTGGTGGATGAGTGGCCAGACACTGCCCTTGCTCAAATCTGGGATGAGCGCATTGAAGATTTTCTACCTCTGGGAATCTCTAACCTGTTTCTTTTTGACGGTGAACAAGTAAAAGAACTAGCAGAGCAAGAAGCACCTCCGCCCGTCGTAGTTGAGGCGATTCGAGCCCTGCTGGGGTTGGAACTAGCTGAACGTCTATCAATCGATATCGATATTTTAGTCAACCGCAAACGCAAAGTACTTGCCGATGCCCAGGAACTTGTAACCCTAGAGGAAATTGAACAAAAGCTACTCTTTCAACAAGAAGAATACTTTGCGGCTAAACAAGCGATCGCAGCAATTCAAAATAAGTTAGAACGAGCCCAAGAGCAGCAGCGTCAAGCCTCTGAAAGATTCTTGTCCGAAGGGGGCAAAATTGCTGGGGAACGTAGCCAGCTAGAAACACAGCTGCGTTACTTTAATGAATCTGCTGTTGCCCAACGTCAGGTTATGAGTGATTTGCTCGCCGGTTTTTTACCCCTGGCTTTGATCTCACCGCTCTTAACCCAGGCTTTTGCCCAAGGACAAAAAGAATACCGACGCCAACAGGCAAAAATAGCACGAGATCTCTTGAGAGAGCGAGATCAACGTCTTTTGAATTGCATTACTCATCTGGCGTTGCTGACTGAGCAACTTGATAAAATTAAATCATTTCTTGACCAAGAGAATCAAGTGCTTGAGCAAAATATTGGTTCGGATGAAGAATCTTGGTTAGCAGCTGATCCCGAACAGATGAATCAGCTGGATAATGTTCTCAATCACTACCTGCCAATTGCTCAAGTTAAGGCAGTAGAGCAACTGATTAATCTCAAAAATCAGGAAGAAGAGATTACAGCGATTGAGCGAAAACTAGCTGCTGCTGCTCCACCGGAAGCGTATGAAAAGTTAGCCGATGCTGTCAGACACCCACAAGCTGAACTAGCCCAAGCCAAAGCTAGCTATGAAACAGCCAAACGCCAGTGTGAGGAATTATCGTCGGCAATTGAGAAGACTAAAAAGGAATTATCGCAGTATAGTGAGCAAAACATCGACCGAAAAAATGATGAACATATCATCGCCGCATCTGCCAAAGTCCAAGCTACACTCAAGCTCTTCCGGGAGCGATTAACGCTCCGCAAGCTGAATCAGTTAGAGTCTGTCGTTACCGAGTGTTTTCTCTATCTTCTGCACAAGTCAGATTTAGTGCATCGGGTTGAAATTTGCAGCAGCACTTTTAGCCTTTCCCTATATGATTTAGGTGGTAAACCAGTTCCGAAACACCGTCTATCGGCTGGGGAAAAACAACTGCTAGCTATAGCTTTCTTGTGGGGATTAGCCCGTGTTTCAGGACGGAAGTTGCCAGTTGCAATTGATACACCTCTAGGGCGTCTAGATTCTTCTCACCGGAGTAATCTAGTAGAGAAGTACTTCCCTGGAGCCAGTCACCAAGTCATTCTACTATCTACAGACACTGAGATTGGGGAAGTTGAAATTCAACAGTTGCGACAACAGGATGCGATCGCGCGTGAATATCTGCTCAAATACGATTTATCTGGGCGCCAGACAATCATTGAACCCGGTTATTTTGTCTAAATTGGATGGCGGCTACTTAGAAGGAATTGGGGTCAATGCGATTAGAGCACGGGGTTGCAGGGTATAAAGCCTATTCACGTCACCCCACACCCGTAACCGCAACCCCATTCTCGGTCAACCTCTAGCTGAAAATCGTCATGTTTACAGGAAGTTGGCAGTCAAGGCTATTGTGCATTGCAGGTGCCAGCACCGATCACTGGGGCGCCGACAATCGTTGCACCTGAACTAGTAAACTTAAGAGTCACGGTGAAGTTGACCGTAACGCTTTTATGTCCCGCCGGGCCCGTGAATAGAAGCGTTTCTGGATAGGTAGCCTGTGTGCCTATCGCACCGCTCTGCGTAAAGGCTGATGTTGTGTGGAACACACCACCTGTCTTGGAATCTACACCTTGGAGACCGCTAAAATCTGCGGTAACACTAGCAGTGGTGCCGCTTACTTGCTGTAAGGTTTTTATGTTGCCGCTAGTGGTCAGAGTATCGTTTGGAGGACACGGATCTGTAACCTTTGAGAGGAAGAGGAACGCTGGGATACTTCCCGTCGTTTGAGTTCCTGCTGCAGGCGCTGTGGTTGCAGGCGCTGTGGTTGCAGGCGCTGTGGTTGCAGGGGTTGTTGTGGTTGGAGTCGTGGTTGCAGGCGTTGCTGCATTGCAGACGGCGGCGCCGACAACTGGCGAGCCCACGAGAGTTGCACCTGAATTAGTATACTTAACGTTGGTGGTGAAGGGGATCGTCAGGCTATTTTGTCCTGCCGGACCTGTGAGGACAATATTGTCTTTATAGGAAGCCTGTGTGCCTATCGGACCTGTGTGCGTAAAATTTGAAGTTGTGGTGTATGAAGCACCTGTCGTCGAATCTACGGCTTTGACATTAGTAAAATTCGCGCCAAAACTAGCATTTTGGCCGCTTACTTGCTGTGTGACGAGTAGGTTGCCGCTAGTGCTCAGACTGTGGTTTGTACACGGATTGGTAATTTTTGTGATACCTACTAAACCTATTGGGACATTTTGTTGCGTTTGAGTGCCTACTGGAGTCGTTGCCGCCAATGCAGTAGATGCTCCAAAAAGAAGTACTGCTGCGGAATAAAAACCCGAAAGTTTTACCTTCTTCATAGTTACCTTACACCTGGGTAATTAAGCCTTAATTACATGAGTTATTCAGCTTCGGTCAACTCGTGGCTGAAAATCGTCTTGTTTGCAGGCCAATGCATTTATGTTGGCAAGCCGCTATAATTAGAGATGGGACTAATTCTCGGACTGATGGTTTACCCTGATGCACGCACTGTGCTAGTCTACCGCCCCAAGAGTCAGGTAATCGTGCTTGAAAATCAGAAAACGTTCAGCATTCCTAAATTGTGGCCCGATTAGCAAATGCAGGTTAACAGCTATTACCGTCTGCTTTTAACCGAGATGGAATTGCGACTAGCGCTTCTCTAAGGCTAAAAGAATAGCATCAGGTAATAGGCTGTTTCCCGTCTTTTTAATGTGCTATTGTGGATTGCAGGTGCCAGAACCGATCTCTGGGCTGCCCACGATAGCTACACCTACAGCAGTAAACTTAAGAGTCACCTTGAAGTTGATCGTAACGGTTTTATGTCCTGCGGGGCCCGTGAATAGAAGCGTTTCTGGATAGGTAGCCTGTGTGCCTACAGTACCCACCTGCGTAAAGCTTGATGTTGTGTGGAACACACCACCTGTCTTGGAATCTATAGCTTGGACACCGCTAAAATCTGCGGTAACACTAGCATTGTTGCCGCTTACTTGCTGTAAGGTTTTTATGTTGCCGCTAGTGGTCACACTATTGTTTGGAGGACACGGATCGTTAAACTTCGACAGGAAGAGGAACGAGGGGATACTTCCCGTCGTTTGAGTCCCTGTTGTAGGCTTTGGAGTCGGTGTGGCAACCGGAGTTGGGGTCTTGGTTGGAGTCGGGGTTGGAGTCTTGGTTGGAGTCGGAGTTGGAGTCTTGGTTGGAGTCGGGGTTGGAGTTGTTGCCGCCAATACAGTAGCAACTCCAACAAGAAGTGTGGCTGCCGAAGAAAAACTCAAAACTTTTACGAGCTTCATAGTTACCTCACACGTAGGTGATTTAGCGTTGATTATAAGGATGAAAGAATCAAAACTGACTGTTCTTGCTGTTTAGAATTAGTGGAACGTTATTTTTCCCATTTTTAGAAAGCTTGGTGCAAGAAACGACACCAGAAAATAGTTTGATACTTTAATTCCTCTTTTTATGGGCTGAGCTTTGCTAACAGCTTAACTACCCAGAATAACTTTGACAATCGGTAAAAATCAGAGGAAAATCATCAAAAAATCATAATTATATAAGAGCGAATTCCTAGTCGGAAACGAGAAAGTATCCGAAAATCCTGCTACAGTATTAAAGGTATAAAATCGAACTATTTAGAGTAAAAGTGGGATGCACCCAGTTAGGGCTTCGTCCCCAATTGGGGAAATTCACCCCCTCCAATACATGTCAGTAAACTAGATAAATTAGCTACATTTGCTAATAACTGATGGAACCACCAATTGACCGCATTCGCCTCTCCCAAACTGCCAAAGACCAGCTGACAAAGCTTAAACGCATCACTAAAATAGACCAATGGAATATCTTGTGTCGCTGGGCGTTCTGTCGCTCTCTAGCAGAGCCAACCATTCCTTCACCTGTGCCAATTCCAGCTGATAGCAACGTTGAGATGTCTTGGCGCGTGTTTGGGGGAGAGATGTCCGATATTCTATTAATCGCTCTAAAGCAACGCTGCTACAACGACAACTTAGGTACTGAGGGCGAAACCCTAGCCACTCAATTCCGCCTCCACTTGCATCGCGGTATCGGCTATTTAGCTGGGGATCAAAATCTCAAAAAAATAGAGGACTTGGTTTCAGTCGCTGTGCAGGCAGGGGAGTAGGGGGGCTCCCCCTCTCCCCTGGAGCCCTCTTTGTCACGGATCGCCCGTATGATGGAGGAACTCACAAATTTTAACGGCGTAACATGGGTACTATTTGGGAGTTAGACTTCTACTCCCGTCCGATTTTGGATGAGAACCAGAAAAAAGTTTGGGAAGTCTTGGTGTGCGAGAGTCCATTGGATACGCTCACACCAACTTCCTCACTCTTTCGTTATGCTCAATTTTGTCCCAGTTCGCAGGTGAACTCAGTGTGGTTGCGAACGGCTTTGGAAGAGGCAATTACAAAAGCCCCCCAAGCCCCTACAAAAATCCGCTTCTTCCGCCGCCAGATGAACAATATGATCGCCAAAGCCTGCCAGGAAATTGGCATCCCAGCCCAGCCTAGCCGCCGCACGGTTGCCCTCCACCAATGGCTGCAACAACGGATGCAGGAGGTGTATCCTAACGAACCTGGTTATCAACCAGCCACGAATCCCTCTGTCCGGTTGGAAGTACCAGCACCCCAACGCCTACCAGATGCCCTGACGGGACAGCAATGGGCGGTTGTCACCCTGGAAGCGGCTGCATTCGAGGAAATGCATGAGTGGAATATTGATTTTGGTGAAGCTTTCCCATTGGAGATAATCGGTTTAACGCCTGAAACCAAAATTCCGGGCATAGTGATTTTCTCAACCAGAGCCGTACCATTGGCTGGGTGGATGTCTGGTTTGGAGTTAGCTTTCCTCAAATTTGACAGTGGCCCAATCGCGAGATTAATCTTGGAAACCGGTGCAAGTGAGAGCTGGATCTTGGCTAAACTCAAAGATCCACAAACCCAGGCAGAAGCAGCGGGATTTGAGGAGGCTAAACAAAAAGCCCTGGGAGTGCATTTTTTAGCTGTTCAGTCAAGTCCACAAGCGGAATCTTTTGCGGGTTTTTGGCTATTGCAAGAGCTCAATCTGCCGTAAATTGATTGCAGAGCGGAAATCAACCAAAAAGCTGCCAGCAAGGATCATGGGTTCTGAAAATTTGCCACAAGAGAAACTAGCAGAACATCTGCTGGAACTAGCCACCAAGTCCGGGGCAGAGGCGGCGGAGGTGTATCAGTCGCGATCGCTGTCTAGACCGGTCTTTTTTGAGGCTAACCGACTGAAGCAGCTCGAAAGCGCCCAATCGGAAGGAACAGCGCTACGGTTGTGGCGAGAGGGGCGTCCAGGACTGGCGGTGGCTTATGGACCGGTGGAAGTTCAAGCTTTGGTGGAACGTGCCTTAGCAATTAGTCATCTCAACCAACCCGAAGCGATTGAACTAGGAAGTGACACCAAGCCTGACTATCCCGATCTGGGGGAGGCTGTATCAGTGGAACAACTGGTGGAATGGGGGAAACAGGCGATCGCCCTGGTTCGAGACGCTTACCCAGAAGTCCTCGCCAGCGCTGAGTGGGACAGTGAAGTTGAAACTATCCGCCTCGTCAACTCCCTGGGTCTAGATTGCCACTACACAGATACCACACTAAGCTGTTATCTATCGGCAGAATGGGTGCGGGGCGATGACTTCTTGAGTGTGTCTGATGGGCAAACCGAGCGGGGCAGCCTTCATCCAGAGAAAATTGCCAACCAGATTTTGCAGCGCCTGGCTTGGGCGGGGGAAAACGTTGCATCCCCCACCGGGCGCGTACCAGTTTTGTTCACTTCTAAAGCTGCTGATATGCTTTGGGGCACTGTACAAGATGCCTTGAATGGCAAACGGGTGTGGGAAAGATCTTCTCCGTGGACAGAACGCCTCGGTCAATCAGTCATGTCCTCAGCAATAACCCTCTGCCAAGCTCCAGACTCAGGACCTTTCAGCTGCCCCTTTGATGACGAAGGCACTCCCACTCAGCCCCTCGTGTTTATCCAGAACGGGATTTTGCAGCATTTATGTTGCGATCGCACTACCGGACGCCAACTCGGTACCGGCACCACCGGCAATGGTTTTCGCCCCGGTTTGGGCAGTTATCCCACGCCTGGTCTATTTAACCTGCTGATTCAGCCTGGAAACGATTCGCTGTTTGACTTGATTGCCCACTTGGATGATGGACTGATCGTGGATCAAATGCTGGGCGGCGGCGGCAGCATCTCTGGCGACTTTTCAATCAATGTCGATTTAGGCTATCGCGTCAAGAATGGTCAGATCGTCGGTCGAGTCAAAGATACGATGGTTGCCGGTAACGTCTACACAGCGTTAAAACAGTTGGTAGCACTTGGCAGCGACGCTGACTGGAACGGCTCTTGCTACACTCCATCTCTAATTGTAGAGGGACTATCCACCACAGGTAGGCAAAACTAAAGCAGGGGAGAGAAGAGAATAGCTCCCTCTCACCCATCTCCCCCTCTCCCCCTCTCCTAATTTATGTGGCCCCTGTACATCCCCCAGCGATTTCGCCAACTGCTGCTGCCCCGGCGTCGCTTAGCTATCTTTGAAGCTTGTCTAATTGGCTTGGTTTCTGGTCTAGCGGCAGTCTTGCTGGAGCGAGGAGTAGGAACTTTGGGGACATGGCGAGTGCATGCAGCCGACCACCTAAGTTCCTGGTTCGTGTTACCAGCGATCGGATTGGTAGGTGGACTCCTTACTGGCTTACTAGTAGAGCGCGTTGCTCCTGAAACAGCCGGTAGTGGTATGTCTGAGGTCAAAGCGGTACTTGCCCGCGTGCCAATCCCACTTGATCTGCGAGTTGCCTTGGTCAAGATGGTAGGCGCAACTCTTTCACTGGGTTCTGGACTTGCCCTAGGTAAAGAAGGGCCAACTGTGCAAATTGGGGCAGCATTAGCAGCTCAACTCAGCCTTTGGGTACCCACCTCACCAGAAAACCGACGCCAGTTAATCGCCGCCGGTGCGGGAGCGGGGTTAGCTGCCGCCTTTGATGCGCCGATTGCGGGTGTCCTGTTTGTAGTTGAAGAACTCCTGCAGGATGTATCAGGCATCACCCTTGGCACCGCTATCCTCGCCTCCTTTATCGGTGCAGTGGTATCCCGAGCATTGGGCAACCGTAGCCTAAATCTTGATCTCCATTTAGCGGCGCCCGCGACAAGCTTCTTTGCAGCAGAGATTCCTTTCTACGTGATATTGGGAGTACTGGCTGGGTTGTTAGGCGCACTCTTTAATCAAGGGGTGATTGCCAGCTTGAAGCTCAACCGCAAATGGGTACGTCGAGGGGTACTCTTGCGAGTAGGACTGGCGGGGCTGATTTCCGGTATAGTAGTAGCCCTGCTGCCAATTGCCTTCCGTGACACTGCTGGGCTACGGGAAATTCTGCTCACTGGTCATGCCGACTGGCAACTCACAGGCATCGTCTTTATTGCTCAGTTTTTCCTCATATTGTTGGCGGCAGGCTCTGGAGCGCCGGGGGGTTTACTTGTTCCAACCCTGATCCTAGGTGCTGCCCTCGGCTATTTAGTCGGTGCCTGTGAGCATAGTCTACTCGGAATGAGTCTGGCTACAACTTATGCCCGTGTGGGAATGGCCACATTTTTTAGCGCTGTGGCTAGAGTGCCGATCACGGCGATCATTCTCATTTTTGAGATGACCACTGACTTTAATCTCGTACTGCCCCTAATGATTGGCTCCGTCACTGCCTATTTGGTGGCTGAAACGGTAGCCAAGGGCTCGATCTATGATCTCTTACTGGAGTTCAATGGTATTCACCTAGAAGAACAAGAAACCCCGGCACGGGGAATAATCGCTCGGCTGAAGGCATCTGACGTGATGGAGCGACGGGTCGAAACCCTATCCTGCCAGATCACCCTCGATGAAGCGGTGCAGGCGTTCTCCCGCTCCCATCATCGAGGTTTTCCGGTGGTCGAGGATGGGAAGTTGGTGGGCATTGTCACCCAGACTGACCTCGCCAACATCGCCCTACGTAAATTACCGGGAGATACAGCCCTCAGGGAGATCATGACCCCGCAGCCATTGACGGTTAGTCCAACCGATTCCCTGGGTCATGTGCTCTATATGCTCAATCGTAATAATCTTAGCCGGTTGCCAGTCATACAGGGCCGGAAACTGGTGGGGATTATTACGCGCGCCGATATTATTCGGGCGGAAGCAGACCAGCTGAGCTATAAAACCGGCCTGGGACCCCGACCTGAACCGTCGTATGTGGTTTATCAAACTCGCTCACCGGCGGTGGGGCAAGGCCGATTGCTGGTGCCCCTGGCTAATCCCCGCACCGCTGGAACCCTACTGCAGATGGCAGCTGCCATTGCCCGCGATCGCAACTACGAATTAGATTGCCTCCAAGTGATTCTGGCACCACGGCACCACTCCCCATCTGAGGCAAATGTGAATACTGTTAAAAGCCGCCGCCTACTGCGCCAGGCTGAAGTCAAGGGAAAGCAGTGGCAAATTCCCGTCCACACAGAGGTACGAGTGGCCCATGATGCGGCATCGGCAATTCTGGAGGCGATTAAGGAACACCATATTGATTTGATCTTAATGGGCTGGGAAGGTCAAACCTCAACTCCCGGTCGCATTTTTGGCAATGTTGTAGACACCCTGATTCGGCAGGCATCCTGCGAAGTCGTGCTGGTGAAATTGAATCAGGAGTTAGTAGTCAATGGCAACGGACAACACCTTTTCAATCGCTGGTTAGTGCCTATAGCTGGTGGCCCCAATTCCAAAGAAGCGATTCAACTTCTACCAGCTTTAGTGAAACTGGGGCAGGCTTTGGAAATTCAGCTTTGCCAGGTGTTTGAGCCATCTGACTCTCAGCCAGACCTAACAGTTCTGGAACAAGCGCGCCTTTATCTCATCCGCCACTGCAAGTTCTCCAGGAAAATCACTACCGCTTCAGTCAAAGCCACTTCCGTCTCAGAAGGTGTGATTAATCTGGTTAAGAAAGAGCATTTCGATGTCGTCGTCCTCGGAGCCAGCCGTGAGGGATTGCTCCAGCAGGCGATTCACGGGAATATTCCCGAAGCGATCGCCAGCCGTGTGGAAAGCACCGTCATTCTTGTGCGCGGTGCGATCGAAAGCAAATAGTTATCAGGACTTAATCATCAAGATTGAAATAGCCTTAGTAATAATTCTGGGGCTTGACCGTATAATTACGTATTTAACTAATTGAGTTGATAAAAATCAGTAAATTTATGGATGAATAAAACCTTTAACTCAGGTTAAATATTAAATCAACTGCATTTGTTCTTAAATTAATCTGCTTGAGTTTATTAAAACTTAGCTTAAAAGCAATAAATGAATGACCTACTTCATTCTGAAACAGAGTATTACATAAATCAGCGTTAACTAGTTCCCGACTGGAATGAGAACCGCAATATTTTTACCACTGCCTAAATTTCTCAACACATTTATGAATCAAGAGAACATCCAAGATTTTTTGAATATACCAGGAGTTTTAGGAGTTGCCCTAATCCATGGGCAAAGGCTCCCATACTTATATGTCAAAGAGCAAACCCTAGACTGGCAGAAAAAGCAAGCTTTAACTCAGAGTATTCGGCAAATTTTTGAAAAAATTACTGAAACCCTTGAGGTTTTTGATTTTCAAGTCTTGGGATACTATGCCTATACTTATAAGCTGGTTAATAACCTTTCTCTTCTAATTTTAACCGAGACTGATATTGCTGTAATCCGATTGCTGGGACTGGCAACCAAGCAATTGAAGGCTGCGCTGCAAAAAGATATTGATGGGGCAATTATAACCTTTAAGCTTTTAACAAGGAATATTCCTCAATCCGAAGGAGTTTCAACCGCAGTTCCTGCCCAATTATACAACCTGGGGGAAAAACCTTCCAATGCCCATTTAGAAGTCAAGGTTACAATTGAAGATTTACTCAATGCGCTCAATCATCTGAGTCAATTCAGCAGTGATTATATGGGAACAAAATTAACTGCAAACTATTGGCAGTTAACTCGCCCTAACTTTGACTGGTTAGACAATTTCCAAATTAACCGCTCTGCTGAAATTAAATTTTCTGGTGTAATCACAGAACCTGTAAGTGCTTTACAACACCAGTGGGTAAAAGAGTGGACTGCTGCTTTTATCCAGCAGAGTTCTCACATCATCCAAACATTACCTACCATGATTGAAGAAAAAAGTCTAGATGAAAAAGAAAAAAGACTATTATTAAGTCATCCTGCGTAACCTACACCCGCGCTACAGAAACGTGCTGACGCCTAATCATTATAAGTGAAGTGTAGGGCGGGGTAGTTCAACCTGATTTGAGACCGGCTCTGGCTTCCTGAGCGACTGCCTCTACTTGATCATTTGCCAGAGCTAAGATTGTAGAGTGGACTTCTGAACCGCCTAAGCGATTGAGAGCTTGTACGACTCGGTAGCGAATTTGCCAATCGGGATTGCTGGCATAGGGAACCAAAAGCGGAATTGCCTGCATATCCCCCAGCTCACCGAGAGAACTAATGGCAGCGGTTTTTACCAGCTCATTGTCAGAGGCGAGCGCCTCTTTAAGTAGCTCAAATGATCGCGGCTCGCCTAACTCTCCTAATGTGGCAACGATGCTGAACTTGACTAGCCACTCGGAAGTGGTGTTATAGACTTGCTGCAAGTCTTCAAAAGCCTCAGTCAATTTCAGAGCGCCCAAGCAGTCTGCTGCGGCGGCTTGCACGTCCGGTTCGGGGTCGTTGAAGAGGCGATCGCGCAATACGGTCAAAGCGGTTGATAAATCCTGTCCGCCCAGTGTGTCCATTTGGCTCACGGCGGAGTAGCGGACGCGAGCATTGCGATCAGCAATTGCAGTTTGAACCAGATCAAACGCGATCGTCGGTTCCAGCTGGCGTATTTGATTAACCGCTCGCAAGCGATCGCCTAAATTATCCGAACTGAGCAATTCTTTAACCGACTCAGGGGTAACGCTCATTACTACTACTCTTGGCTCGCTGCCATAGCTCGAATAATATCTCCACGGGTGAGGATGCCGATGACGTGCCCAGTGGCGTCGAGTACCGGCAAGCGGTGAACTTTTCGCTCGTGCATCAGCTGGGCTGCCTCTTTTAAGGGTTTGTCAGAGGAAACTGTAACTGGGTCGCTACTCATCACTTCCCCGACGGTTTGCCCCAGTGCCTTATGGAGGTCACGCTCATATTGGGCAGGATTTTTTAAAAAGATGACGCTGTCGAGAAACATAATGTAGGCCGGAGGAGTCACTCCAGTTTCTTGCCACATCAAGTCAGTCTCAGAGATAATGCCTACCAATTGACCGGCATCGTCTACAACGGGAAGACCGCTGAAGCGTCGCTCTGCCAGAATCTTGATGGCTTCATTTAGAGGCGTTTCGGGCCGCACGACAATTGGGTCACGGCTCATGGCATCGGCAACGGTTTTGGGCATCTTCAACTGATATATCTTGTGAAGTTCTCTAATTTTATCCCTTAACCGTAGACCTGTGCTAAGCGCTCCGCAAAGCAACAATTGGGTCGAGTTGGGCGGCGCGACGGGCTGGAACGACGCCAAAGAATAGACCGATGCCGCCAGAAACACCGATTGCAAAAGCAATCACTAGCGGCGACACCGTAGCCTGCAACGGTGTCACTGCCGCAATTAGGAAGATCCCACCGATGCCCAAGGCGGTACCAAATAAGCCCCCAGCTGCCGAGAGAATCACAGCTTCGATCAGGAACTGAATCAGAATATCTTGCTGGGTGGCTCCGAGTGCCTTACGTAGTCCGATTTCTTGAGTGCGCTCGGTTACAGATACGAGCATGATGTTCATGATGCCAATGCCGCCCACCACTAGGGAAATGCCAGCGATCGCAGCCAGCAGCATGGTCAGACCTACCGTTATTGTCACCACAACTTCGAAGATATTATTCTGGCTATCGACGGTAAAGTCATCCTCACCAGTAGTTTTGTGCCGCAACCGCAGCAGGTTTGTAACCTGAAACTTGGCAGCATCTAAGCTTGCCGAGTTCTTAGCAGTAACAGCCATGAATGTCAACTCAATCCCATAAGGAGATGTCTTGCCGACGAGCCGGTTTGCCATAGTTGTAATTGGCACAAAAGCGCAATCATCCAGATTCGAACCCAGATACGAGCCTTTGGTTGCCATCACCCCAATCACCTGAAAACTTAAATTTTTGATCCGCACCTGCTGTCTAATCGGGTCACTGTTGCCAAATAGCTTTTGAGCCAAGTCTGAACCAAGGATAATGACCAAGGCATCTCGCTTCAAGTCTACGTCTGTAAAAAAATGCCCTTTGGCGACAACATCAAAGCTCCGCACTGAGGGATAGGCTGGTGTCGCACCTATCATAGTGGTATAGGTGTTTTGGTCGCGGTAGGTTACTAATTGTCTATTATTGGTTTGGGGGCTAACTTCTTTGATCGAGGGCACTTGGGTGGCGATCGCTTCCGCATCCGACAGCACCAGTGTCTTCGGCTGATCGAACGTTGTGCGCCTGGTGTTGCGATTGCCTGGAACTACAAACAGCTCATTCGGACCCAAAAACCCAAACTGATGAGCAGCCAACTTCTGTACACCTTGTCCCACTCCGACCATGGTAATCACAGAGGCATTGCCAATGATAATCCCCACCATCGTCAGGGTGCTACGCAACCGATTGGCCGTTAGTGTGGTAACCGCCATTTTGACGCTTTCAAAGATCTCCATGCTAGCTACGGCTTTTCCGCCTTCAGAATTGGCTGTGATTGATTTGAATCATCAATTTGATCCTTGGGCAGATCCACAAACACACGTTCACCTGCCTGGACGCCTTGGAGAATCTGGATGTGACTGCCAATGGTTGGACCGATGGTAACCGGGTTAAATGTGGGTTTTGTGTTGTTGGCATTGGTGACTAGAACGCCAGTTTGACCTTTTTGGGTCACAATTGCCACGCTGGGGACAACTAAGGCATTTTGGATCTTGTCGCCTAAAAAAGTCACATCTAAGTTCATGCCTGAGCGCAGCAAGTCTTGACCCGTGATCAGAGCTACCCGTACTTGAAACGAGGTGACATTATTTTCCACCACTGCTTCTGGTGCAATCAATGAGACGCGCCCCTTAAAAACTTGGTTAGGATAAGCATCTGCCACCAGCTCAACGGACTGTCCCTGTTTGATTTGTCCACTATCGACCTCTGGCACTTTCGCCAAAATTTCCAAACCTTTGGCGATCCCCACAATCGAAGTCGAAGTCGCAGAAGCAGTAGTCGAAGCCGAGGTCGTGGGAGTCACAAACGCCCCAACCGTTGCATATTTCTGCGTCACGACTCCAGAGAATGGAGCGCGGATAATTGTATTTTCCAACTGGACTTGAATACCCCGCAGTTGACCCAATGCGGTGGTAACGGCAGCAGCGCGTTGGGCAATTTCCTCCGGACGACTGCCACTCTTTACTGCTGATAAATTTTGTTGTGCTTGTCGGAGGTTGGCTCTAGTGCTACCCTCGTCTGACAACAATTCATCCAGCTTATCTTTGGAAATTGCTCCTTGGCGATATAAATCCCGATTGTTTACAGCCCGATCAACAGCCAGTTTCTCCTTGGCTCTAGCTGCTTCCACTTGAGCTTTGGCTTGTTCTATGTCTTGTAGACGATTCCCCGCACGGGCTAGGGCTAGCTGGGCTTTGGCTTGCTCCAGGTTGCCATTGGCTTGGAGAAGTTGCGCTTGAAGGTCTGCATCATCCATCCGCGCCACAATTTGCCCCTGCTGCACAACGTCCCCCTGGTCAACGTACAATGCCTTGAGCTGCCCGGCTTGTTTGGGGCTAAGGTTAACGCTTTGAAGCGGCTTAACCGTGCCACTGGCGGTAATTCTCAGGGTGAGGTTTTTCGATTGAACGGGTACAGTCAGCTCAGCGATGTTTAACTCGGGTGTCGCCCGATTCATGATGAAGTAAGTCGTAGTGCCCATGGCCAAAACGCTAGCTGCCATTAGCTTGATTAGCCAGGGAGACGGATTTTTGACTTTGCCAATCTGGGTAAGTTGCATAAACTGAGTTTTGTAGTTGGTAGGGGAGATCGCATTCGTTCTTTGACAATTTCTGGCGAGAGATCGAGTTGTTCTGTACGAATTGCTTCTTCGGCGATCGTCCCAGCAACACTCCTATCCAATTGAGCAACGTCTTATACCCAGCGATCGCGCTTGTCAGTTGCGTAAGTTCTGATCTACTTGAGTGACATTCATTGGAGGGTGTGAATTTCCCCAAGTTTGGACAACGCCACCATCTATTTTGAGCCTTTTACCTCTATCTATAAACTGAGAAAAGCAGGTTTTTACCTTGCTTTCATCAAAGCTTATCTAGCCATAACGACTTTGACAATCGGTAAAAATCAGAGGAAAATCATAAAAAAGTTAGATAACAGTTATAGCTTTCATTCAGATATAGTCGCGAAAAAGTCTTTTCAAGAGAGATTTGGGGGACTTGGGGAACCTTCTGCGGTTATAATTTTCGTTTCGGGCTGGCTTTTTTCTGTTTGCGCTTCAGCATCCAACCCGTACCTAAAGCAGCAATTGCTAATATACCCAGATTAGAATGTTCTGGTACAGACTGAGGCTCCAGCGCTGAAAAGGCTAAGTCTGCTAATATTTTATGGGTAGCGGTCGTCGGATGGTAGTAGTCCCAGAACAAATACGTGTTGGGGTTAGCGCATACAACGACGCCGACTAGGCAAGGGTCGGTAACATTCGTGAAACCAAATTCCCCCGGAGCTACGATCGCTCTATTGAAGAAGTAATTAACATCGATAGGGATGAGGTTGACATTGGGGCTTAGTGTTTGGCTCAAACCATAGAGAATCGCTGTTAACGCGGAGTTATGCGCACTGGTTAAAGTACTGAGTCTGGTAGAAATCTGAATATCGCCGCGCGTACCCGGCAGCTTTCCCAAATCCGGCAAATTAATTACCATAATATTTCTAGCGCCGAAGGCGGCGAGTGACTTCACTGCTGAGAACAAATTATTGACTGTCTTGTTAATGTCAGTAACGCCACCAAAGAGGTAATCGTCGGCACCAGCCCACACGATATAGAGGGAGTTTGGGTCACCCCTATGCAAGGTGATCTCAAAGAGTGCCGTAAATAAGCTGACTTGCCCTATCAATCCCGGTAGTGGTAATTTAGGAAGGATGGAGTTACCGAGACCAGAGCTAGAACCACCATAAGCGAAGTTTGTCTTCGGATTGGGGGTTAATCCTAGCTTAGGCGCGAGATATTCCACCCAGACAGGGCCATTAGAAAAACGTCCATTAAAGTATGGTGGGCTCTGGGGATAGACTCCTCGAAATATCTTAAACAGATTACCATCATCGGAGAGGCTGTCGCCAAGGACATAAATATTATCAAAATTATGTCTCGATAAGCTTGCCGGTCTTGCCACAGTAGACAGCCATGTAACCAGAGTGAACGTTAATGCACTCAGGAGGAACACCCTGCTCAGTCTGGGAAAAATTCGCTGGAAAAACATAGTGTTTTTTCAGTATTAACTACAATTGTGGAAAGTGTGAATTTCCCCAATACTGGACAACGCCATAATCTAGCTTGATAGTTTTACCTTGAGCTATTGACTATTCAAAGCAGGTTTTTGCCTGGCTTTGATCAAAGCTTATCTACCCATAACAACTTCGACAATCGGTAAAAATCAGAGGATAATTATAAAAATTAAGATAAAAGTCATAACTTTCGTTCAGGTTTAGTCGGAAAGAATTTAGACAAAAGTCATAACTTTCGTTCAGGTTCAGTCAAAAACGGTAAATTCCCCTAAAATCCTGCCACAAGGGAGCTGAGGGGGCTGAGGGGGCTGAGGGAGCTGAGGAGGCTGAGGAAGATTGTATAGACAAATAGTCTGAGTGTAATTCTTTCCTCCTCTGCTCCCCCAGCTCCCCCAGCTCCCCCAGCTC
>CAXUIG010000134.1:0-16514 GCA_964250845.1 uncultured bacterium
CATTTGACCATCAGGACTAAATGCCACTCCCCAAACTTCATTCTTATGACCTAATAATGTAGTTAATAATACTCCATTCCGGTTCCAAAGTTTGACCGTATTGTCTGCACTACTGGTTGCAATTACTGTACCTTGAGGATTAACAGCAACTCGTCTGACTGGGCCATTATGCCCGATTAGCGTTGCTAATAATATTCCCTTACGGCTCCACAATTTTACGGTGCGATCTTCGCTTCCAGAAACAATTAACTTTTCGTCATTACTAATTGCTATATCCCACACAGGCGCACGATGTCCAGTTAGAGTTTGCAGTAATTTTCCATCCCAAGTCCACAGTTTGATAGTTTTATCGCTTCCAGCAGATGCAATCAAACTATTGCTTATACTTACAGCTAGCACACCGCCTTGATGTGCAATTAGCGTCCTAAGCAAATTACCATTGAGGTTCCAAAGCTTCACAGTGCCATCCATACTACCCGAAACGATAGTATTACCAGTGTGGCTAAAGGCAACATCCCAAACTAAACTTTTATGCCCAATTAAGGTTCGTAACAGTTTGCCGTTTCGACTCCAAAGTTTGACAGTTTGATCGCCACTTGCCGATGCGATTGTTTGACCATTAAGACTAAATGCTACATCCTTAACTGCCCCTTGATGTCCAACCAAGCGGTTTGATTCATCTGCACCAAGGACTGCTTGTTTTAGCGCCTGATCGACTTTAGACAAACTTGCCGGATTGCTACTCCCAAAACGTTGCAGTTGACGTTTGGCATTAATTGCTGCTATCAGAGCATCTAAATGACGATCCGAGGCAAACAGCAATTGGGAAGAAGTCGTTATTGTTTTGATTTCATTAAGTAGAATGGAGCGGGAGTTAAAGTATATGCTTGTACTCAATGCAGCCACGGAGAAGAGTGCAGTTACCAGTACAACAATTAATAAATTTTTTTGTCGGTTGTACTTTTGCTGTTGTGACAGTTGCGCGGCGGTCACTTGAGCGCGTTCAACTTTTAGGGCTAACTGTTCTGAGCGCCATTTAAGATTTTGACTAGCTGCGAGGAACTGATAGTCGCGATCACTGAGACTTTTTCCCTGTGCCCAGTGTTGAGCATCAATTAATGCTTGTCCGCACAAAAGTCGAGACTCGTCTAGTTGGTTGGATGCAAGCCAAGCATTATATGCCTGAGAATAAGGACGCAGCGACGCTAATTGCCGTTCTACCCAATCAAGATTAAACACTTGTGCATAAATCAGGTTTTTCACCTTCAAAAAGCATGAATGTCGCATTACTAACCCTGACAACAGCAGTTCCGTTTGCACTCTTGTGTCATCATTGGGAATCTCTACTCCTTGCAACAACTGCTGATATAGTACAAGCATTGATCCTATATACTGTGGAGTACCAAGCAACCGATTGCGAATTGTGCGTAAATGTTCTGGGTTATCTTGGCTTTCCCATTCGTGTAAAATGCACGATCGCACCACATTTTCCACCCAAAATGCCTCAGTACCCGGTGGAATCGTCTTGGTATTGGCAATCATTTGAAACAGCTTTTGTGTGAGAAACGGTTGTCCGTCTGTCCAAGTCAAGATTGCTTTCAATACGGCATGGGCATCGCCTAGTTGTAAATTCAGTCCTTGCAGTAGTACAAGCGCTTCATCGAACTGGAATCCCTGAAGCTTGATCGCTTGTCCAATATTAAAAGGTGTACGTTGTGTGTCTTGAATTAGATCGGATGGTGTTGCAACTCCCGCGATCGCAAACGTCAAACGGCGAGATTCTGGATTAATAGCGCGTTTATTATAAAAATTCCGAATTAATGCAAAAAAATCGTCAACTGAGAAATCAAAACTTTTGATACTATCAATTTCGTCAATAAAAACTACAAGTTTATTGTCAGGAAACTGTTTAAGCAGCACTTCAGAAATGAAGTTGCTCAATCGTTGTGGTAATGACAAGTCTTCTTGCGTTTGCCACCAAATTTTTAGGTTAAAGCAATCAAATAGATTAAAAGACAAACATAGTTCTGTGACAATACCCTTGTACCACTGAGCAACAGTAATATTTTCGCTACCAATATTTGTCATATCCAGAGTAGCACAAAGCACACCTTCTTGCTCTAAAAGATACCTAGCTCTCACCAAGAGTGAAGATTTTCCCATTTGCCGGGAATTGAAAACATAGCAAAATTTATCGTTTTTCAGAGCGTTGTAGAGTTCAGTATCAGCTTGGCGTTGGACATAACTGAGGGCAGTTTTAGCCAAGCTCCCGCCAACTTGATATTTATAGTCAGCCATTTAGTGAATCTTGTAATTACTACCGAAATCATTAACCCCGAAAGCTTGTGTTTCGTCAAACCCTTGCTTAATTATCCTCGGAGACTCACACCTGGTACAGCTTACCCCTTGCGGCCATTTTAGGGTAGGATAGCTTCATAGCATTTAGCTTCATCAATCAAGGACTGAATATTGACCGGCATACTGGAGGCTATCACTCACTCTGACACATATATAACCTTGGCAAAAGTCAGCATTATAGGCCATGAGCTACTGGTTTTCCTTAGCTCCCTGGAATCCCGGTTGAGGTCTTAATTTTTCGAGGTGCCCAATGGCTTGGGTGTCGCAGTAGGGACAATCCATGGCTAGAACCTCTTCACTGCAAACATTTTACACATCACAAATCAAAAGACCAGTGCCCCTTGCAATTGTTGCCGAAAGTATAGACGATATAACTCACAACTGATAGAAGCTAAATTGCCTTTAACTTGAATTAAGCCTAAACTTTCGAGTTTGTAAGCATTGAGCACATCTAATTGCACACTTTTATTCGCCATCACTACTTGGTATAATGCAGCTTTTAACACAGGCTCATCTTCTAGCATCACTAGGTAATTTTGTAAATGATGACGATAAATTCCGCTTTGAGTCGGTGCAGTTTCTAACAAGTTTTCTAAAGTTATTTCACTCTTTTGTATATATAGGTAATAGAGCGCTAAATGTGTCAAATAGGGATGTCCCCCTACCAACGATCCTAACAGCATCGCGTTCTGCAATCCCTGATTATTCTGCCAATCGAGAGCATAACGCGCTGCTAATTCTTGCACTTGTGCTATTGTAAATTGAGGCAATATTATCGGTAAACCGACGTTGAAGGGAGACTGATTCAACTTTAAAGGAACATAAACTTCAGTTGCATGAGCAATTACCACTCTCAGTTTTTGCCATGTCTGTACATTTTTTGCCTGTTCGTGCCAAGTTCGTAGCATCGGCAAAAAATCTAAGGCAATATTGGTATGCTCAAAAATCCGGTTTACCTCGTCCAACAGTAGCACTAGAGGACAATTGAGTTTTTGAAGTAGATGATTCTCAAAATAAATTTTACAACTTACCTTGCTGCCTATATCTTCATCCCAATAATCATTTAAGTTGGGAGTCAGGGCTAATTGCTGAGTAATGTTGATACAGAACCAACGTAAAAACTGATTCAAAGAAGCAAAAATCGTTTCATCGGCTTCTTGAAAATTTAAATAAATCGATTTATATTCTTGCTTATTTGCCAAAATAGACAGTCGATGAAGTAAAGAAGTTTTGCCAAAATTTCTAGGGGCTTTTACCCGGATTACGCATCCAGGTTGTTGAAGTTCTGCAAAAACTTGGTCTTCAATTGAGGGACGTTTGATGTAATAAGGAGAAGCCAAGGACAGCGCACCATCAGGAAATTGTATAGGTTCTACGCTCAACTGCGGCAACTTTACTTTTATCTTAGGTGAGAATTGCTCAAGGGCAGAACAGTCTTGATTTGTTTTAGATCTACACTGCTTCAGCACCACATGGAAATTTTTCTTGGTGACTCGCTTTCCCATCGCTGTTGATAAATCTTGCCAGAGTTGTGAACCAAGCTCTTTAATGTAGGCACTAGTATAGCTGGAAATATTTGCCATCTCATGGTATGTATACCCAACCAAGGAGTGACTGACGATAAAACGCTCGATCGCACTAATTCGAGCCGAGGATAAAAGCTGTTCCATAGCTTGGATAATCGCATCTACATCCGTTAGCTGAGGGCTATCTTTAAGTTGGTCATTCATACACATCCACTAAAAAATTTTATTAATTAGTCTTTATTGTTTGTTTCTCGATAGCCCTTTCTTGTCACTCTAGGAAAATAATAATCGAAGCCAGATTCTAGAACTTTGAGCTAATCAAGGTGTGAAGATTTATTCTTTAACAGCACCAAAATATTCTAGCAAACAAGTGGAAATTAAAGTGCCGAGAGAATAATGGAATGTAGTCAGATGCTCATAAATCCTTGAAAACTTTGCTGGATAAGGGTTTTGCTTGTACTATACGTGAGCTAATAAAACCGGTTGTGTTGCAAAAACAGGAACAGCGGTTGTGTGGCAACTCCTAATGGTACCCTAGTAAAAGTAGTATTTGTACTTACTCTCCCTCGCCATCGATACCCGATCCATGAACCCAAAGCACCCCAACAAAAAGGGTTGTGTTGCAACTCAGAAGTGGTAGTCTGGTAAAAGTAGTATTTGGGTTGTGTTGCAACTCAGAAGTGGTAGTCTAGTAAAGGTAGCAAAAGTACCTACTGTCCTCAGCCACCAACACCCGATCCATGAACCCCAAGCATCCATTTAAATGGCATCCTAATCAATTAGACATCCAGATTGTTAGGCGTCAGGTGGGAGAAAGCGCTACCTGCTCAGTTACCGCAACCAGCGAAGAGATGATGCTGGAGAGAGGACTAACGGTAGATCATACGACAGTGTATCGATGGGTGCAGGCATAGGCGCCGGAACGTAGACATTCGCTGCCGAGTCCATTTGAAACCGACGAACGATTCATGGAGAGTTGATGAAACATACGTTGAAGTCAAGGGAGAGTGGAAATATCTCTACCGGGCTGTGGATGTCAGTTGGTAATACCCTTGACTAGTCACCGCGAGTGATTAACGTTGATAAAAACGCCGCTTATCCCCAGGCGATTGACTCACTCAAAGCCGACAAGACTTTGCCACAAACTTGCGAGTTCCGAACTGTTAAGTACGTCAATAACATCATTGAACTTTCTGCACCGATTTATAAAACGACTGGTGAATCCAGGGATGGGATTCGGGTCGTTCAATACGGCTTTGGCGAACAATGATCGGATACGAATCGATGAATATGATCCGCAAAGGACAATCTTGTTGGAGTGGAAAAAGGAGACGTTAAGGCTCAAGTAGAATTCGGGTCTCAACTTTTTGGAGTTACCGCATAACGAGCAGGAATGGATGAGGAGCTTTTGTCCTCATATAGTTTTTGCAACACAACCCTCGCAAGAGTCTGTAAGCAATCCGGTTCTACAACGCTTCTGGGTGTTAATACAGACGGTCGTCCCCGATAGCAGAGCAAAAGACCCGTGAATATACCCTTACCTATTCAGAGTGTCTCAGTTTAGGCTCAAGTAGAATAATTTCGATGCATCGCCATCAAATATACGATTGAAACCTGCAGTCACTCAGGTACTTGATAAGAGTTTAGGTAGCAATCCGGTCCGTTAATCTTGGCCTGATGTCAGATTTTTTGTGCTTAAGAAAACCGAATGAGGATCTACTCGCCTTAAGGAAAACAGGAATGATGAAAAGATTTGTGGTTAGTGTAATGACAGGAGTTTTACTCGCAATTATTACTAATTTGACCATGGGTCATCTGTCACCCCAGTTGCTGGCTCAGGGAGCACTTGACGGCACAAAAATTATGCCACTGGGGGATTCCATCACTGCTGGCTATCCTAACGAGGGTGGCTATCGGATCAAATTATGGAATACGGCGCTGGCAAACAATTGGAATATTGATTTTGTCGGCTCCCAATCTAATGGCCCCGATAGCCTCGGCGATCACAACCATGAGGGCCATTCAGGCGATCGCATCGATGAGATTGCCGCATTGCTGGATAATGTGCTTGCTACTTACAATCCGCAAATAATTCTATTGCACCTCGGAACCAATGATGTGGTTCAGGATTATGACCTGATCAATGCACCCAGCCGACTGAAATCGCTGCTCGAACAGATATTTCACTCTATTCCAACAGTACAGTTACTGGTTGCCCAGATTACGCCCTCTACCTCTGACACGTTCAATGCCAGAATACAAACGTACAATGCAGCAATTCCAGACATCGTCAGCTTTGAGCAAGCGCAAGGCTACAGCATCAAATTGGTGGACATGAATAGTGCATTGACAGATAGTGATCTCGTCGATTCCGTACATCCCACGCAGTACGGCTACGATAAGATGGCCGATGTGTGGGCGACGGCTATCCAGCCTTTACTGCCGTTGAGCCCATCTTAATCTGACCGCAGGGGGGCAGTCAGTTGTTGGTTTTTGGGTCGAGATACTTCTGCCATCACCACTCCTGATTTCTCAGTAGCTGCTGCTCTGGCGTGCAGGTTTAGCCTCAAATTCCTGGTCAAGGCATGACGAAGCTACCTTGACCACACTTGGCTAATTCAGGCTCATCTTTACAAAAATACAAAAAATGTTACAATTCGCTGTGAATAGGGAAAGATGGAGCTGAGGAGTGAAGCTCCTCAATGACAAGGTGCTAGACGACCAGCTTACTTAACCAGAATTTGGGAAGAGAATTATGTCAGTCATAGGGCTTATTCAAGGACTCAGTGCATTTCATGACAACTACTTCAATCATCATCGAGAGCTCTTTGAACAGCTATCCACTGGGCAGTCGCCGGAGGTTTTGTTCATTACTTGCTCCGATTCTCGCATCGATCCTTGTTTAATCACCCAAGCACAGCCAGGCGAACTCTTTGTGATGCGGAATGTGGGCAATATCATTCCTGCCTACGGAACAGTTGATAGCGCTGAAGGGGCAGGCATTGAATATGCTGTGCAGGGAGTGGGTATCAAAGATATCATTATCTGTGGACATTCACACTGTGGGGCAATGAAGGGATTACTGCAAATCGGTACCCTATCGGAGCAAATGCCACTCGTATATGACTGGTTAAAACGTCATGGTGAGGCTACCCGTCGTTTGGTACTGGACAATTATGTGGGGCTTGAAGCTAACAAGCTTTTGAAGATAGCGATCGAGCAAAATATTTTGACCCAGATCAAGAATTTAGAAACCTATCCTTCAATTCGCTCCAAATTACACAGCGGGCAATTGAATCTCCATGCCTGGATTTACGAAATTGAGTCAGGGACGGTCTTTGCCTACAATGCCGAACTGCGACAATTTATTCTCCTGGAAAACCGTTCCTTTCCCCTCCCCGATCCGTTACTCACATCCGTATCAGCGCCAATTTAATCGTGAAGTGCATCACCTATAAAACTATGTAGCTCTTAATGGATTCCAGGGAACTGGCACCGGCGGAATTGTCAAAGGGGCATCCCAGCAGACTACTCGGCACTGCGAAGCTCATGCCGAGTAGTTTTAGCTCCTGAGTATGCGTCCGCCTTGCTCAGGCAAGCCAAGTCCTGGTCTGATTAGACCGGGAAACGCTATAGGCCCAATCCCTATTAGTTATATTCCACCAAAGTCCAGTAAGCTTTATCGCCAGGAAACTTAGCGGCAACTTGAATTTTATCTGAACTTACAGGTACGTTTCCTACAAACGTACTGCCAGAACGAGTTAGTTTAATCCACTTGTTTGAAGATGCATTAATGACTTGTACTTCAAGCGCCTTGGGAACTTTAATCTTGAAGTAAACGGCTCGTTCTGCGGACAAGTATTTATTCAAAGGTGCGTATAAATAACTATCTTTTTATAAAAAAGTCGAAAAAACTTTGGGTAATTCTTCACCCGCATTCCTGGAAACAATTTGATAGCTTATTGCTTGATGATATGCTCCCAAGACATTTTTACTCTTGCTAAATATTTCCATTTCATAATTACCAAGTGGAGGAGCTGCCGTCACGATAATATTATGATTTTTTCTTTGAACGAAGGTATAATTATCGTTTAAATAGTTAGAGCCAGATTTTAATCGGGAAATGGCAATTATATCTTCAGGAGCTGAAAAGACAACTTGAAAACGACCGCTAGCCTGAATTATATGGTTGTGATGACTGACAAGCTGAAGCCTATCTTTAAAAAATTCAGGTAAGATTTCAGGTATTGTGTCAAACTGTTGTTTGGTATAATGTTTAGCTAATAGTTGCCACTCATTTTCAACAGGAAAGTGGTCGAGAATAAATTGTTTAGGAGGAGTTGCAAAATAATAAGGATTGAACTGCCTGTTAAATTGTCCGTTATTGATGTTGCCCGCACCCCAGTTCGGATCGATTAAATACCATTTATTATTAATTTTTACCCCATTCCAAGCATGATTTATTTGAGTGGTGTTACCAATAACATAACCGTATCCCTTAGCATACCCGTCAACAACAATAACGGACAATCCCATAGCTTTAGCAAGAGCTTGGTAAAGGTTTGCATATCCCGAACACACGCCCCTGCGAGTTTGGAGAACCCCTTGTGGACTCAAATCGTAACCGTTCAGGGGGGGGGTAAAAAAGTTCCCGCTATGAAATCACATGTAATCAGTACGAAAACCAGCCTAGATTTAATTTTTCCTAGATAATTGTGAGTAGTTAAAACTGCTATACTGGTTTGCCAATTGTCTAATAGACATTTTAGGGAGGCTGTTTATATGTGCATAAGTTCTAAAGCTTTTGCTTAGCAAGGTTTTGAAGTTCATGCGCATGACGTACCCCCTAGATTTTTCCCGGACATTAAGCTCTGGCCGTGTATTGAAGATCACGCGAGAGCGCCTAGAATGACCTAGTTGACGGCCAGAGCTTAATGTCTGGTTTTTTTGTAACCCCCCCCGTGAACGGTTACCTCAAATCTCCATAGTTACCGCTTAGGTATGCCGGTAAGTCGTAGGTAATGTTATAGGCAATCCAAGAATATATATAGCGTTTTTCGAGCCAATGAGGTACAATAAGTAAATCAAGCTTTATATCTAACAAAGATCGAAATGAAAGCCTACTCGCTCGACTTACGTCAGAAAATCGTTGAAGTGTACTTTACAGATGGGATCTCACAACGACAGCTCGCCAAAAGATTTAGAGTAGCTCTAAGCTTTATTGAAAAATTACTCAAACAATATCGCTCAACTGGAAGTATATCCCCCAAAGTTAGAATACAGCAAACTCCACCAAAGTTAAATGAGCAGCAATTGAATGTGCTCAAAGAAATTGTTTTTGCAAATAATGATGCGACCGTCTTCGGAGATTCGTAAAAAGTTAGAAGAAAAGACAGGTGTTCTGATTGGTATCTCAACAGTACATAGAAGGTTACCTCTGATGGGTATTAGCCTAAAAAAAACCATTGCATGCAGATGAGAAAGAAACTGAAAGAGTTCAATTATTACGATTAGACTTCTGGCTAAAAATTAAAGTAATTTTGACTGAAAACCTTATATTTCTTGACGAATCCGGGCGGAGTGTCGGCGGGGGAAGCAACCCGACCGCCGAACCTCCTTTGTAAATTTATCTTTAATAAGACAAGAAAGCTCGTGCCACTAAGGGTAAAAGGGCGTATGGCTCTCGTCTCCACAAGAGTAATAAAAATGTCTCTATAATTGGTGCAATTGGACTGAAGGGTGTGATTAGTAAATATAGCCGAGTAGGTGCAACTGACGGGCTTACATTTGAGGCTTTTATTTCTCAAAAGCTAGTGCCACAGCTTTGGGAAGGCGCTTATGTTGTCATGGACAATTGCTCTATTCATAAAGGTAAATAAATTGAGAGTTTAATTGAGAAGGCGGGGGCTAAATTAATTTATCTACCACCATATTCTCCTGATTTTTCACCAATTGAAAATTGCTGGTCCAAGATTAAGAATATACGAAAGGATTCAGGTGTGAGGAATGAGAGAGGGCTGGGATAACGTTGTCAAGACAGGAGACTTCAAGAGTTGCTGGAAAAACTGAATGACAGAGCGCCCTTGAACCCGACAAGTTTGAATCACACGATTGGGAGTCTGCTGTTTGGGCGAAGCGGGACATCGAACGCGAGCCACCACAAACTTTACGCTTGGTGACAGCTAAACGCTTTCGACCGTTCGGCTAGATTGTTGTCAGGAGGGACTTCCGGTGGCCCTTGAAAGTACCACCACTGCTCGGCTTTAGCCCGCTTTCCAGCGCAAGAGAATGCCAGCAGCGTAGCCTGGCTTGGTTGACCACTGCTGTAAGGTTTGTTCGATCTTCAGTTTGAAGGATGCGGCCCAGGTGCGATAAGCCGCTGCATCTTGAGTTTCGCGCCATTGTTGATGCTGCGTGAAGGCTTCATCCAGCAAATCGACAAATGCCTGTCCGAGTTGCGGATTATTGCCATGCCCCAACCGCATCACCTTCTTAAAATGCCGCCGCAAGTGAGCCAGACACTTTTGTTGCCCTTTGGCAGGATAGCTGTAGCGACCTGCAATACTAATCGCTCAAACCTGCACTTCCCGGCATTTTCAAACCAGGATTATTTGCAACTATAATTGTGTTTAAACCAGGATTAGATGCAACTGAACCGGGATTAAATGCAACCAACCTGCAATCATCTGCTTCAACCAGGATTAATTGCAACTATAAATGCTGGCGGTTTTATGTGTACTCAAGCTGCCCAAATTGGTAGTCCTGCTGCTAGCATTTGCTCCTGCAACTCACGGGCCCGTGCTGGATCAAGTTGACCGCGAAACAGCAACTTGATTTCCGCTGGTTTGGCATCAAACTGGAGAGCTAAGCTGCTGACGTTGTAGCCGTGTCGAGTTAGAGTAGGTTCTAAGTCGTCAATTTGTTTAGATAAGACTGACTCGACAATCGCCGTGGTTACAGATTTTTCTCCAAATAGGTATGCAGCCTCAAAAGCCAGCGTCAAATGCTGTTCGATTTGTAATGGCGTCCTCAGCCGCGTCGCTAGTAAGTCAATCGCTTCTGCCTCTAGCAGGTCGCCGATTTGAGTTTCTTCTTTAGTGCATTGAGATATTAGCCATTCAATATATTCCCTTTGGCTACCAACAATCCCCTCCAAGGAGAAAACCGTTGCTCGATAGCCAATTTCTTCCATCGTTGGACGACGCAAATCATTCTTCAGTTTAGGATGACCAGCCAGTACCACTGACAGTGTGCCACCACTATCTTCAACTACCTCAATTAAGCGCTTGAGTCCGGTCAAGGTACCATAGTGGATGTCGTGAGCCTCATCCACAAACAACGCCACCGGCTTTTTACCTTTTCTAATCAGCTCACGTAGCTCTCGTTCCCTTTTTTCACCAAGTGAGGGGATTTTGATCTTTTTATCTGTTGATAAATCGTAGAACAAAGCGGCAATCAGTGTCCCCAAAGTGGCGCGGTCTTTGTCTACAGAGAGAGACTTCGAGACTAAAATCTTGCTTTCCTGAGCCAAAACATCGAATAACCGCCGTAAAGTAGTTGTTTTGCCACACCCAACAATCCCTGTTAAAACAACAAACTTACCTAAGTAAATGGCAGCTTTAATGTCTTTGAACATTTGCTTTTGGTGCTCGGTCTCGTAGTATCCAGCCTTGGGAAATTATTTAATCAAACCAAAGTGTTCCATGACTTCAGTAAGCATTTTGTTCCCCTCCTTTTGACTGGTTAAAATACTGCCGTATCCGCTCCATGACTACCTTTTTGTTTAAGGTTTCGACTAGCAGTGCATCAATAAATGCCAGCTGTTCGGTAGATAATTTTGCTAACGGTAGAGCGAGATAATCCGAAATCGCCCGCTTGGCAAACAATCTGGTGGGATAGGCAAATTCTTGGTAAGGATCTAGGTCACTAAAAGGTGTTAGGTTCGGCTCCGGTATTTTGGACTTATCCACCAAGAACTGTAAGTCGGCATTTTTGTCTAGCGCCGCGCGTGGTAAGCCCAACTTCAGAGCCAAAGCGGCAATCCGGTCTGCCCGTTCCTCAGTTTTAGTCTTCTTAAATTTGCGATACCGATGCAAAGGTATGGGACCATCAACCGGGTAAAACGGGCCGTAGCGCTGGTTATCCTTCTCAACGTACAGCTCGTTGTCAAACAGACCCCACCACAGCAGCACAGTCTCACCTGCTTTTATCAGGCTCTACCTCGTAAGCAATGCCCTCAACCGAGACTCTGACATCTGCACCTACCTTACGTCGCTGCGGAACGCGCAAGCAAAGTTACAGAACCGCTCCCACTTACACATTTCTTTTAAACCACTTTTAGGTAGATTCCTTAGCCAATCTTCGATTCGGGAGTGTGGTGAGGAGCGGTGTGGTTTGTCGTTGTAATGCAGCAGGTACTGGCGCAGCCATAAATTGGCCTCAGCTTCGGTTTCTGGTTGGTGAAAGTGGTATAGGGTCTCATGTGCTTCTTTGACCGTTCGGAAGGGTCTTTCCACTTTGCCCTTGGAGCGAGCCGTCACCCGCCGACCGTCTTTACCAGCAGGCATGTGCGTCGCCAGTTTGATTCCCAGGCAATTCATCACATTTTGGAATACTTGACTTTTGGCTATTGGCCCGTTGTCCTTTGTAGATCATCTCCGGAATCCCCTGGAAGGGAAATCCGTCCGTCGCTTTTGCTGTCATCGCATTAAACAAAAAGCGTAATGCCGCTTCAACATCTTCCCCGTAGACACAGTGATATTCCTGATAACACACACCGCTACGGTCATCGACGACGCTGTAAAGCATCAGCAGTGGATTGCCTCTCCCAGGTTCGACCCAAGATGGCAGCTTTACGTGTTTCAAATCAGAAGGACTGAGGCGGCGTGTCGGCGGGCAGAGTACTCTGTCCGCCGAACCGCCTTGTCAAAATGCCAGCACTCATTACTGTGAGTCGCCTGAAACCGCACCGCTGGAGGCTGACGGGTCATACGCTGGTGGTCATATCCCCAGGTTTTCAAGTAGTAGTTGACGGTGCTTCTGGTCAGCGTACCCTTTGCTGGTTTGACAAAGCCATTGGGTGTATCCATTCCATACTCTTCGAGCAGTTCAATTGCCCGGAGGGTGGAAACATGCCGCCCTTTTTTGTTACAGGTGCGGATTTTGAACGCTGCAATTACTTCGCAGTAAAGCTCCATCTCTGTTTGGGAGAGTTTTCTAGGTGTCCCACTATCTGCTCTGGTTAGAGCCTTGGGTCTTGAACCCTGACGCAAACAGCGATATAACGTGTCTGTTGACACACCGTACAGAGCAGCTGTTTCTTCAACAAGTATCCGGCGCTCTGGGCACCGACTAGGCAACACATCGAGGCGGTGGCGTAACTGAATCAGAGCCTCTGCCGGGATTTGCTTGCGTGCCATGTTAAGTATTCATCTCTGCAACGTAGTTGTAGAGAGTTGGTTTAGAAATTCCCATCAACCTGCAGATTTCCACAATTGTGTGTTGCCCCTCAGCGTAGAGCTTTACCGCTAATTGACGTTTGGCTGGGTCAAGCGCCTTTGGTCTGCCTCCGGTGTGACCACGCGCACGCGCTGCTACAAGACCAGCAGTAGTGCGCTCGCGGATCAGGTTGCGCTCAAATTCTGCCAACGCGCCAAACAGATGGAAAACTAACCTGCCACTGTTGTTTGTAGTGGTAATCGATTCTTGCAGACTAGAAAGCCCGATACCTCGCTTATCTAGTGTCTCCATCGTCCCAATTAAGTCTTTGAGCGATCTTCCTAAACGATCCAACCGCCATACCACCAGGACATCCCCAGTCCGCACTACCTCCAACGCTAGGCTGAGACCGGGCCGTGTGGCTTTCACGCCGCTGATTCGGTCTTCATAAATCTTCGCACAGCCCGCTTGCTGCAAGGCATCTCTTTGTAGGTTTAGATTCTGGTCGTCTGTTGAAACCCGCGCGTAGCCAATCAACATTTTTGAAACCTAGCCCTGCTGGTAAAGAAAATCGTTGCTAGACAGCATATACTGCCTTAGATACAATTACCGAGTTTTGTTACCAAACTTGAGCCGGTGCCTGGTTTTGTTGCACTGTGGTTAAGATAGTCAAGAAAACGGTCATTTATTTTACCATGCTCGTTCCAATTAATCCTGGTTCAAATTCAAATAGTTTTGTTTGAAGGAACGGGCATTTTTTGAGCAAACTGCCAAACTACCCGTTGAATAGGACTTTCCGTTAGTTGCAAATAATCCTGGTTGAAACCGATGATTGCAGGTTGGTTGCAATTAATCCTGGTTCAGTTGCAATTAATCCTGGCTGAAGCGTAATTATAGTTGCAAATAATCCTGGTTTGAAAATGCCGGGAAGTGCAGGTTTGAGCGATTAGTATTGCAGGTCGTTACAGGTATGATCAGAGCGAGGCGTTAGACCAAAGGCTGGATGCGGCTGAGCAGAAAATATTTGCCCTGCGACAACAAAAACGCGCAACCAATCGGCCAGAAGCAATTGCGGATATTTCTGTCGGGTTGTTTCAGCAGATGGAACAACTTTCAGTGAGCGGCGAAATTCCGGCTAGAGCCTGTGGGTTTTATGACCTGGATAATTTGCTCTCAGGCGGGTTTTACCCAGAAGATTTGATTATTGTTGGTGCTAGACCCTCGATTGGAAAAAGTTTATTAGCGTGTAGCATCGCTTACCAAATTGCTGATATTCATCAAGCCCCCACATTGATTTTCTCTTTGGAAATGTCGAAGCAGTCAATCGTCAGACGATACCTTTCCAACTTGGCCGAGATTGAAGGGGATAAGCTTAGGCTTGGAATGCTCTCCACTGCTGAATGGTCGCGCGTAGTACAGGCAATGGATGTGCTTAGCCACGTAAAGGTGCTGATTGATGATACCGCATGCCCTAGCCTCCAGGAAATTAAATCAAAGGTGCGTTCAGTTATCACCCAACACGGTGGCTTGAAGTTAGTAGTGATTGACTACCTACAGCTCTTGGTTGATGGCGGGGACAACAGGCTGGTGCAGAAGCTGGGCGAAGTAACGCGACTACTGTTGCTATTGGCGCGAGAGTGTAAAGTTTCAGTCATGCTGCTGTCTCAGTTGAATCGGGGAGTCGAGGACCGCAGTAATAAACGTCCGTTGCAATCTGATCTTAGAGACAGTGGGCGGATAGAAGAAGATGCAGATGTGATTCTCTTCCCCTATCGGGATGAGTATTACAATCGGCGCGACCCCCGACCGTGGGGTAATGGAAATTTCTTGTACCAAGCACCGTAATGGCCCAACGGGAACGGTGAAGCTACTTTTTGATGGCACGTTTAGCCGCCTGCGAAATTTGGCTGTTAGGCGAGATTGAACAGGGCGGAAACTGTTAAACCAAGCTTTAGCAGTTCGCTGTGTCGAACAGCAAGCTTTAACCATATTGACAGAGGATCGCTTGACATAAAAAAGCAGCTACCAGCTCTATCAGGCCACTTTCTCAGCCTGATTGCATATAACTGCTTTACGTAAACTCTTAACTCAAAACCATTACCATTATGCCAAAAATCAAGCAAATCACCCAAACCCACATCCAACTCTACCCGAACCCAGACTAAAACGTCTAGATGCAGCCGCACACTTCATCCTCGGCGAACGTTGAAAGCTCGAAAACTACCGGGAGGCTGGGGACATATATAAGCCGGGATGAGGGGTTTTCAATAGCCGGAGGTTTGGAGGCGTTAGGACAGCCAAACGGAATTCAATTGTCGGAGGCGTGGCAAACGCCTCCCAACAGCACTCCGGGAGCAACTGAAGTCTGCCATCTCTTTAATGCCATTATTTTGAGAACAGCTATGAGTGACACCCTTTTCGACCTCAGCCAATACCAGTCTCAAGCCCAAATCAGCTACAGCGCCGACTCTTTGAGATGCAACTGGCACTGAACCAGTTTGGGAAGAGCTTGACCGGGAGCTAGATTTGGGCGCTAACTTCCAAGAACCAGATAGTGATGCACTGGCTGGGTGGCGGGGTGCAGCTGAGTTTACTCTCACACTGCAATCCGGGCAGACCGTTGAGGTGACGTTTGTGCCATGTCTGGTTGGTAAGCGACGGATGCATGAGTTCGCTTTTACTGGTCCTGTCAGCACCACAAGATTTAAGTCGCATTTCATTTTAGCGGTGGAGGCAGAGTCAGAATGGGCAACGCCAGCTGACTACGCTCAGGCTTATGCCGAAGAAATGCTTGCTCGGTTTCAGGCCCAACAACAGCACTCTGGCAACAAGCTTAAGCGCACAGACTTTGGGGCGATCCCCCCGCAGGAAGTGTTTGGCGCTTTGGACGATTCTACAATTGAACCCGCCATGCCATCAGACAAAACGGATGCGTTCAATCACACCCCAGTCGAGGTGGTTGAGGAGCTGTCGCCCTCTGAGTCGGCTGACCGACAGAGGCTGGAGTTGAAGGTCGAGAGAGCTTTCTACGAGGCTGGCTCTGGGTTGCGCGAATTGCGGGACAGAAATCTATATCGCAACACACATAAAACTTGGGAAGAATACTGCCTCGACAGGTTTGGGTTTAAACGCCATGCTCAGTAGATCAAAAAGTCAGTAGTTGAGAAGGCTCTTTGGGCTGGCAATCACCAC
>CAXUIG010000135.1:0-16432 GCA_964250845.1 uncultured bacterium
CTAGCTTTCGCCTGCTTTGTTACCCAAAATTGGCTGTTTTTGAACCATGCCCATAAGTGCCTGGCTTAGCAACATTGAGCGTATAAGTGAGATTGTCTCCCACCGCAGTCGAATCGAGAATGGTGCCTTCTGTGTCGGTAAAACCGTTCCAGAAAATAACTCGATGCTTTGGTCCTGAGCTGGCAGCTGGCAAAAACTCGGGCTCGTATAAGATGGGCTGGTTTAACAGTCCAAACACACCGACACCGTTTGTTGTGCCCACGTAGACCTTGCCGTTGGCGATAGTCGGCGTGATGAATTTGTTACCGGTTCCAAAGTGGTCGCGCGAGGATGCCGCCAGATTACTGTTGTATAACTCGTGAGATAAATTGGTCGCATCATAAGCGTGCAATACGGCGGTACTGCCATTCTCCGCTGCCCAGACGATGCCATTGCTTGTGCCAGAAGCCGAAATGCTCGGCGTCGTGCCTGGATATCCAAAGTTGTTACTGGTTTGAGAGCTGGGACTAGTGGAAAGCTTGGCGTTGGCAAATTCGAAGGCCTTAATCGAATCGCCCACGGCTCCGTAGTAGATCGTGTTGTTGAAGTAGGCGGGCATGGCAAACTCCCCGCCACTTAAGGCTCCCGGTAATTCTTGGTAGATATTGTTATTGTTATGTGGGTTGAACTTGCCCATCTGATCGCGGTCAACCAGATAGATATTTTTGTCTTTACCTGCCCCGACTGCTAGGTGTTTGATCTGGCCCAGCGAATTAATCATCTCAGGCAGTACCAGAGCACCGCCCGAGCCGAGATCCTGATCAGAGTTTGACTCCGCTAAGGTGTTAAACATTGAAAAGTAGTCAGCAACCGCCAGCTTTTTGTTGCTTGTGGAGAGTTTGAGGAAAGCGTTGCCAAAGTCGCCTTTGTTGGGGAAGCCATTTGGATCCAGAGTGGTCTCGAAGGTGCCGTTGGCTGCGAGAAAGTAAATATTGCCATTGGCATCAGCTGCGGGCCCAGCGCCGCTAGCCCAGATCGAGCCCTCATTACCGTTGGGTGTCAAATTCAATACGCTGACCTGCGCCAAAGAACTTTCGTTGTAGCCCATGACCCAACCCGTATAGGGGCGAATGTCACAATGCGAAGTCCAGGCAGTGTAAACTACACCGTTGAGTAAGAGCAGACCGGCACGCTCTTTATACTGCTTCGGGTCAAACACCACTTTACCGCCACTGCTGTTATCTCCGGTTCCCGGAAATGTTGCCTGGATTTCCTGGGCTTGGCCAAACTCTTGTGCTCCGGTGGTGATATCCAGCGCGTGCAGGCGTTGAAAATAGTTGCTTGACGCATCTTTGCTCATGGCAACCACATAAATGGTGCCGTGGGGCCCACTATTGGAGTCAATGACAGGTGTGGCCGTGATGCCAATCTCAGGAGTAACCTGACCGCAGCTCCGGGGGTCGGAAGGGGTCTCTCCAGACTTAAGCAGGGAGACTTGCCAAAGCGTTCTACCTGTATCGGCATCGAAGGCGTAGACGCTGTCATGTTCGGTAGCGACAAAAAGGACATTGCGTGTACCTTGACCGGGGATAGCAACACCGGACATATACAACGGCTGAGCATCGACCTTACCATCTACTGAATCAATCAGGAGCTTACCAAAAGTGGTTGACTTAACGTTGCTTGGCGTTAAAATCGTCTCGTTTAGGTTTTGGCCAGTGCGGGCGTTATCGTTGTGATATGTGATCACATTGGTCTTCGACTGAGCCTTTGCATGTCCTATTAGCAAGCTCAATACCACTAGACTCAGTTTCAGGGGCAACTCGCTCACCCGCCTAACTAAAAGTCCCACTTTTTCAGTGCTGATCTTAGCCCTACTCTTCTTTTCCTGAGAAATATTGGCAATTGCTTTGAACATTCTGGGAACTAGACCTAACCTTTGTTCGAACTGTTGTCGGTTCATACTCACTTTTCCACCGCAAAAAATTCTGGGATGCACCCAATGATTGGGTAGCAGCTGTACATCGGCGTGCATTTTGTACACGTCTGGACTGCAATGAAAATTAGCACTACCTCTGCTTTGTGTCCCACTGTGATTTCACTAGTAATTTGGCACGACTTCCACTTTCCGCTTTCATTACTTCAGTGAATTTACGGTGTTCATGCAGTTGACTTTTATAATTGACCCGTCTAATCTCAAAATAGATGACCAGTCTAATATAAGAATCATGGGCAAGGAAACGACCAAGGCGACTCTGCTGGAGACGGGCTCTGGGCATCATCCTGGAGAAGGGCTACAACCACACCGGCATTCAGGAGGTGCTGCAAACTGCAGGGGTGCCTAAAGGCTCGTTCTACTACTACTTCAACAGTAAGGAGGACTTTGGGCTTCAGGTCATCAACTGCTACGCCCAGGAGCACTGCTCCTCTACAAGAGTTGGCTCAAACTCGTGTTTGAGCCAACTCTGAAAGGATAAACCTGTTTAGGCTCTTGTCGAGGACGAGCAAAACATAATATAAAAGTGAGGATTTTCAGTTATGTCATCAATTGCAGAAGTTACCGATTCCACTTTTAAGCAAGAAGTGATCGAGAGCGAAATTCCTGTTTTGGTTGACTTTTGGGCTCCCTGGTGCGGTCCATGCAAAATGGTCGCTCCGATTGTGGATGAAGTTGCAGTGCAGTACAACGGACAGGTAAAGGTTGTTAAGCTTAACACTGACGAAAATCCGAATGTTGCTAGTCAGTATGGTATCCGCAGCATTCCCACCCTGATGATTTTTAAGGGTGGTGAGCAAGTCGAAATAGTGGTGGGTGCTGTGCCGAAAACAACTTTGGCCAAGGCACTGGAAAAATATCTCTGACCCACACCCCACACCCCGCGCTCCAAGCGCTCTGATCCAAACACCCTTAATCCAGGCTTTTACCGCCTGGATTTATAGCCGCTTGCAAAACCGTATCGAGCAGACCGGGAAAGAGGGCGTCTAAATCTTCACGTCGCAGTGAATTCAGGTGCTGTGTGCCTTCTTTACGACAGTAGAGGATGCCCGACTCGCGCAGCACTCTAAAGTGATTGGACAGAGTTGACTTGGCTATAGGAACCTCTAAAGCTGCACAGTTTTGCTCCCCCTTTGCCGCCAAACGTTTCACTATTTCGAGCCGAACCGGGTCGCCTAAGCCATAGAGAACGCCTGTCAGGGTGATGTCTTTTCTGTCTGGATGGTATAGGAGTTTCATTTTTGCATGAGAGCGCCTATGACATTATATTTAATAATTTCGTTAATAATGAACAACAGAACTAAGGGAGTGAGTTTTTGTATCTTCCCTCTGCCACATAACTTAAGTTGTCCAAAAAGCAATTATTAGCCCGCCTGTAATAATTAAAGCAACCAACAAAAGCAAAAGGTAAAATCCGCTACTCAATCAGTACCCTTATTCTCAGTTTTTTGGATTGGTCGTGACTATAATATATACCGCAAATTTCCTGGTGTCAGTACGTTGTAGATAATAATCAAGCTCAACCAACTCTTTTTTGACATCTGGAACTATCGTTAAGAACACAAAAGAAAACTTGATAGCATTTAAGTCAGGGAAGAATAGTTGACGAAGCCGCCTGATTGAATTCGGACTGATTTAGATTGAGTCCTAAACATTTTCAACCTTCCAGTTAACTGGAGAGTCAAGGGTTTGACTTGCCTGAGCATGTTTCAAATCTATGCAAACATCTTATTAAGTACTCGTGTATTGATTAACACAATGTGACTAAACCCTATTCTCATTTCTTGGGTAGAAGTCAGGTGAAGTCATAAAAGTTAATATAATTTTGCCCTATTGGTAATTACACCTTATAAGGCTTATAAGATAGTAAATATGATTCAAACAATTTCTACTCTGTCTTTTAAATACTCTGAAGGTTTAGCTTACTATGACCTTCATTAAAGTTGGGAATCTTGTCATCAACACTAATTACATAGCTGCTGTTCAACTGGAAACCCAGACTTTCTCGGGAGAAAGAAGCGTTTCTATCCTGCTAGCTACTCCTAAGTTTCCTCTGTTAGAATTGAAAGCAGATTTACAAAATTCCTATCACTATGAATGGCTTGATTTTATTGATTTGGAAGCTCAGGTAGTCCGAGACTATTTCAGTAGTTTTAACCAGGTAATTGACCTGCTGTATACCAACAATAACAAAAATAGTGTTTAGAGAAATTTTGGCAACACAACCGTAATGTTTTGGTGAAACGACTTTCGTGTATAGCGATGCTTGACGCTAGTGGGAAAATACTCTCTCTTCGTAGGTTACGATACTGGAAGTTAGCTCTCGAAGCGCAAATGTACGCAGTCAAATTGCTGTAACGATGCCCCTCTATTGCAGTCAAGGACACGCAAATCCTCCCAGTAACCGCTTTTGTGGAGAGTGCGGCAAGCCACTGCCTCTTGCTGTGGGTCAGATTCTAGAGAACCGCTACCGCATCGTTAGCCAGTTGGGACAGGGCGGCTTTGGACGTACCTTTTTAGCTGAGGATATTAATTGCGCCAACCAGAGCTGTGTTCTGAAGGAATTTGCCCCCCAAGCTCAGCTCGCATCGCAGCTGCAAAAAGCCAAAGAGTTGTTTGAGCGAGAAGCCTCTGTACTGTATCAGCTCCAGCACTCTCAGATTCCGGGCTTCCGGGAGATGCTCCAAGCCAATTTAGCTGGTCAAGTATACTTCTTCTTGGTGCAAGATTACGTGGAGGGTGACACCTACAGCCACTTGCTAGAAGCCCGCCAACGTCAGGAATTGAGCTTTAGCGAGGTGGAAGTACACAAGCTACTGTGCCAGCTTTTGCCCGTCTTGTCGTACATCCACTCACTCAATGTAATTCACCGAGATATTTCCCCTGATAACCTGATTCTGCGAAGTTCTGACCACCTGCCGGTGCTGATCGATTTTGGTGGTGTCAAGCAATTGCCAGCGACTCCTGTGTTTTGGTTTACCCAGCTGGGTTTAGTCCGCACCCGGTTAGGCAAGAAGGGCTATGCTCCAGAAGAACAGCTGCTACATGGGAAAGTCTTTCCCAGCAGTGACTTGTACGCCTTGGCAGTGACAGCACTGGTGTTGCTGACGGGCAAGGAGCCTCAAGCCCTGTATGACAGCTATAAGGGAACTTGGCTCTGGGGACGGGAAATAAACCCTCTTCCTCAACTCGAAGCTGTGTTGAAGAAAATGCTCGCTTATAAACCGGGCGATCGCTACCAAACCGCCCAGGAAGTACTTCAAGCCTTGCAGTCGCCAACCACCCCACTGCCGCCAAGCCCTAGCATCTCCCAGATGCGTACTATCAACTTTGTCGGACGCAAACCTGACCCCAATTCCAGTTATAGCCCCCCTCAGGTAAGCACTCAAGTCATAGCGACGGGTGGGTATCGCATAGCCTGGCTTCGTCCGTGCCCAGTCAAGGTTGCCCGTGCGAGCTTGGTTGTATTAATTGGAATCGGTTCTTTGGCGCTGGTGAATGTACTTAGTTCAAAACATTCCCTGCCTCTGACACAGCAATCTCCCAGTACATCCTTAAGTTCATCAGAAAAGACCCGAACCAACAAACTTTTACGTCGCCGCCAAGCTCTTGGAATTAAACCTCGATTCTTTAACTCCCTGGTGAACGAGCAATTCTATGCCAAACATCCAGAAGTACGGGGACTTAGCCTGAAAAGTGACCCAGAAAATGCCGACTTGCGGCAGGAGTGGTACACAAGCGCACAGGAGTTGCTAGATCAACTACAGCAAGCCCAACTCAGTACAGCGGCTCGTGGCAAACTGGGCAGCTATAGTCAACAGGAATACGAAATCTGGAAGGGGAAAGCCAACCGAGGGCAGCTGGGTAGTTATACGATGGATCAGCTGGTAGAACAAACAGATCAAAGGTTTTATCAGCTGTTTCCCCAGCAGCGGGGTGAGAAACGAAACTTTCAGACATTTGGTCAGATCTGGGATGCGATCTTAGCCGATAAAGTCAATCAACTAGAAACTGGCAAGTAGCTTTCTATAGGCAGCGTCATCAGAAAAGGCGCCCGCCTATTGCGCCAAACCTTTTTTTACGCTCCACTAAAGTCTTGCAGAAAAAAGAAAGATGGAATTTCATCAGCAGTTGACATTGCTAAGACTGGGACAAGTGTAGGCCAGTTGAAGAAATGTAAAGTTTGTTCAACAATAAGCCACAGCATCTCCCCCGAAGCTTTGGTAAATGCTTGTTTGACCAACTTATCGCACAGGTTTTGGGGTAGATATCTATATTCGGTTGCCTCCGTCTCCTGGGCACAAACTATGGCCACCAGCCCAACCCCATGCTTCTCTACTAGCGGTGTGATAGCGTACTGTACAGCTTCTAGGTTGCTTTGGAGAGCTTGGCGATATACATTTTTACTGGGTGGTACAAGAGTTGAAGCCAAGTAATTGGGGTTGTAGGTCTGAGGTAATTTGACAAGTTCTGCTGGGAAAAGAATTAAATCTTGAGTTTTCAGTTCATACGGACTTGGAAGCGGTAAAAAGTTTTTAGCCATCAATTCTCCTTGAGACAGGCGATCGCGTAAGAAAGCGTCGGCATCTAACACTTGGCTAGCGATGAGTGCATTACTAGATGTTGAAAAGGAATACCTGGATCAAACCACAATGACTTTTGACTAAATAGCTAAAAAAGGTCTGGTCTTAGTAACAATAAGTGGGATTGCGCTCAAAACCAACTTTTAAGGCGCTGTTGAACAATCAACCGCCGCGCATTCCTCGTCCAAGTAATATTGGGCTTTATGAAAGCGGCGGACACAATATTTGACTCAAAACGAAAAAGGTATTATAGTTATAATTACGAGGCATAACAGTAACAGACCCGCTTGCTGTTAAGGTAACAACCCGTACAAAGTAACTGGGCAACTAGTTGGCAATTGTTTAACCTTAATCGATACAGGTGACGGCGGTATCCGGTGTACAGAACCCGTGGGGATAAGATTTTGAGGCGCATTATTGGCCTAACAGGAGGCATTGCTACCGGAAAAAGCACGGTTTCCGATTACCTCGCTACTGCCTACCAGCTGCCGGTTTTGGATGCCGACATTTATGCAAGAGTCGCTGTTGAACTCGGTTCTCCAGTTTTAGAAGCGATCGCTCAACGCTACGGCTCAGACATCCTGCTACCAGATGGGAATCTCAACCGGCTTTCTCTGGGTCAGATCGTCTTTAGTAGTCCAGATGAACGACGGTGGTTGGAGCAGCGGATTCATCCTTACGTGCGCGATGCCTTTGGCAAAGCCCTCCTAGGGTATGACATGGTAGGGGGAATAGATGAATTGATACCAACAGTGGTGTTAGTGGTGCCTTTGCTGTTTGAAGCTGGGATGACTGATTTGGTAACAGAAATCTGGGTGGTGTACTGTTCTAGGCAACAGCAGCTAGAGAGATTGATGCAGCGCTCAAAACTGACCTTAGAAGAGGCACAAGCCCGAATCAACAGCCAGATGCCTATTGTAGAAAAGTGCGATCGCGCTGATGTTGTTCTGGATAACTCCTCCACACCATCCGCTTTACTCAAACAGGTGGATGCAGCCATTAAAAGCCAGGAGTTAGGCTCCTGGCGTTTTTGTAGCATTTGACTAAGGATAGCGAATTCCCAGGTTCAGCAAACCCACACTTGACCTGAGCAAGACTTGCTAAGGATAGACTTGGCTGTTTGCACCTCGTGCTCCGTGCCATCTACCGTCACCAGAAACTCACCTCGCCCGCTGCGCTCATGAACAACTCTGGCTCGATCAGAGTCCATCCCTAAACCAGCAATCCCCTCAATCAAGCCCCCACTTGCTGCACCAATCCCAGCACCAGCGATGGTCGTGGCTAGAGCCGTTCCAGTCGGGAGGACTACTGCTAGAAAGCCGACTCTGGGCATCCAGAAGATTGCCAAGCCCGCTAAGCAACCGAGGACAGCACCTAGCAGTCCACCAGCGATCGCACCTGTCGCCACCTCGGCACTCGCTTCGTCCCCAGCGCCATCACTTAGACCAGCATCAAGCTGAGCACCACACTCTGCTATGGCAACAATAGAAATCTTCGCCATCAGAAACCCAGTCTGCTTTAGTTCGCCAAGCGCCTGTTCCGCCTTTAAACGGCTGAGAAATATACCAACAGCGTGTTTGTTTTGACCCAAAACCATTTTTTCCTCCTATTTGCGCTGTTTGAGAAAAGCAAGCTAGTGTTGGCTAATGCGGAAACAGTTTTATGCTTCGCCACCGACTACCACGTCACGAATCCGCAGACTGGGACCGCCACAGCCGACTGGTAAGCCATTTTGTCCTCCCTTACCGCACCCTCCGGATTCATCCCAGTAGAAATCATTGCCAATCCCTTCAATATCTACCAGGGTTTGGAAGACATTGCCGGAAAGAGTGACATCGCGCACCGGTTCAGCAATTTGCCCATCGTGAATCATCCAGGCTTCGGCAGCGCTAAAGGTGAACATTTCCCCATTCGTCATGCCGCCCAGCCAGTTACGGGCATAAACTCCCTCTTTGATATCGCTAAACAAGTCCGGTACCGGCGTTGTACCCCGCTCAATCCAAGTATTGGTCATGCGGACAATGGGGGCATAGTGGTAGTTGAGACACCGAGCATTGCCGGTAGGCGCTTCCCCCAACTTCCCAGCTGTTTCGCGGGAGTGGAGGCGTCCCACCAAAACCCCATCTTCAATCAACTGGGTAGTGGTAGCGGGTGTGCCTTCGTCGTCGTAGAAGTAGCTGCCACGATGACCCTCTGGTGCAGCACCATCAAAAATTTGCAGTTCTTTTGGACCAAACCGGCGACCGATGCTCATCACTTCCAGCAGTTCCGGGTTTTCGTATGCCATGTCTGCTTCTGAAAGATGACCAAAGGCTTCGTGGACAAATAAACCCGTCAAAATCGGGTCTATGACCACGGTGTAGGTATTACCTTTGACCGATGGCAGAGATAAGGCAGCCACGGCTCTTTGAGCAGCACTACGGACTTGTTCATCTAAACCAGCTAAATCTTCATAGGCTTTGCGGGAACCCGTGGTTTCTCGTCCGGTTTGCACGGTATCGCCATTTCTGGCAGTGGCGGCAAAGCGCATTTCTAAATCCACCCACGATTGCTCAATGTGTGTACCTTCTGAGCTAGCGACGATCACCCTTTGAGCACTGTCGCTGTAGCGCACGGAGGTGGTGGCAATCCTGGCGTCAACGCTCTTGAGGATTTCGCTGTAGCGATCGCACAGTTCCTTTTTCCTAGATAGTGAAATTTCGCGGGGATCGGTGCCCGTGAGGGGCAGCTGGCAGATCACCTGAACTGGGTCAATCGCAGCCAGCTGGGTTTCTTCATCACCCACTATCAAGGCGGCTGCGATCGCTTCTTCTATCCGAGCAGTAATAGTTTCCAGCTGGTTAAAGCTGCTCAAACCCCAGCCACCTTTATGACAAGCCCGGATTTGTCCGCCAATCGAGATCCCTTCGCTGAGGGTTTCTACCTTGTCGCCACGCAACAAGATATCAGTCCCTTCTGCTTCTTCGAGTCGAATGATCAGATAGTCTACCCGAGATCCATAACGGGTGATCAGATCAGAGAGTAAATTTTTAGCGTCAGCCAGTAATGTCGGCATGGTAGGCAGCAAGAAAGACGAACTGCCTCCATTTTGCAATACATAGCACCGCCACGACGCCTGCTTGTGGGAACTTCCGCCGCGACGTACGCCGAGAATGGCGAGAAAATAGTCGGCGCACTCAGCTTCTTGCGTCTAGCAAGAAGCTTGCCTGCGCAAACTGGCAATCGTAGCGATCGCGTGTTGCGCTACCTTGTCAATCTCAGCAGCTGTGTTAAAGCGACCGATGCCAAATCGCACGGATGCATAAGCCAGCTTTTGGGGCTTTCCTAGTGCCGTCAGGACGTGGGAAGGGGCAGTTGTTGCCGACGAGCAAGCTGAACCAGAAGATACTGCCATCACCGACTGCAATCCCAGCAGCATTGCTGCTCCATCAATGCCTTCCACACTGATATTGAGGTTGCCGGGCAGTCGCTGGGTGGGATGACCATTGAGATCAATACCACCCAGCTGGGAAAGCTGTTGCCACAATTGTTGCCTCAACTCGGTTAGGCGTTTTGTTTCTTTTGCTTGTTCTGCCAGCGCTATCTCTACAGCTTTGGCAAACCCAACAATCTGAGGCGTGTACAAAGTGCCGGAGCGCATCCCGCGCTCATGCCCACCGCCATGCATCTGGGGAGCCAGCTGGACTCTGGGATGGCGTCTGCGGACGTAAAGTGCGCCGCTCCCCTTGGGACCATAGACTTTGTGGGCAGTTAGGGATAGGAGGTCAATTTTCATCGCCTCGACGTCCAGGGGGATTTTGCCGATAGCTTGAGCGGCATCGGTGTGGAAGAGAACATGGCGATCGCGGCACATTGCCCCAATATCTGCCAGCGGCTGCAATACTCCAATTTCGTTATTCGCTGCCATCACCGAAACTAAAGTCGTGTCAGGACGGAAAGCTTTTTCTAAGTCGGTAAGATCAATCAGCCCATCACTTTGGACTGGGAGGAATGTGACTTCAAAACCTAGCGATCGCAAATAGTGGCAGGGGTCAAGTACAGCGCTATGCTCGGTTTGCAATGTTATAATATGGCGCCCTGTTTGGAAATAGGCTTCAGCAACTCCCTTGATGGCTAAATTATTAGCCTCTGTCGCCCCACTGGTAAAGACAATTTCTTCTGGTGTGGCGTTAATTGCTTCTGCCAACACTTGTCTGGCTTTTTTGACAGCGGCTTCGGCAACCCATCCGTAGAGATGGCTGTTACTGGATGGGTTGCCGAAATGCTCGGTAAAGTAGGGCAACATCGCCGTTAGCACCCGTTCATCAAGGGGCGTGGTGGCGTGGCAATCGAGGTAAATGGGACGTTGAGTCAAGGTAAAATTATCATCCATGTCTACACAAAAACCGAACAATCTCAGTGTTAAAGAGGCGCAAGCAATCCTCCAAGGTTTCAGCTGCATGGATACTAAGTCTGTAGACTCGGAATCGGAAAAAGACCTGATTCGTCAGGCTCTACTGATTCTCACCAGCAAATGTGATTACCAAAATCTAGGGATTTGCGCCGATTCAACCGCCCAGGGTTTCTTAGCTCTAGAAACCTATTTACGGGCTTTAGGCTATGAAGCAACCCTTGACCGAGCCGACATCAGCTCAGTGGTTGGTCCAGTTTATATCAAGTTCAACACTCAGAGGCAGTCGTGTTATCTCGATTCTTACACAGGAAAGTATCGCGGAGTATTAGTGTCCTGCCAATCTTCACAAGACGAATCAATTAATGGAACCTACGGTCATTTACCGCTAGAATTATTCGTGTCGGCGGAGTAGCTGGGTAACGATGCAACCAAAATCTTCAAATAAAGATTCACCACTTACTAAAGATGGGACAGTAACTCCCACCCAGTTTTACACTTGGAGGAATTACCGCTGCGCTTACGAAGTCCATACCCCGACTGATCAGACCGTCGAATGCATTCCGGTTTTGTTGATTCATCCCATCGGTGTAGGGTTATCCCGGCATTTTTGGCAGCGATTCTGCTGCGAATGGTTGAAGACAGGTCGCTGTAATCCGATTTACAATCCAGACTTACTAGGCTGTGGTGAGAGTGATATGCCTCATGTTGCCTACAACCCAACCGATTGGGCTGAGCAGTTGCAACACTTTTTGCAGACGGTGGTGCAAAAACCTGTGATTATAGTGGTGCAAGGTGCCTTGTTGCCTGTGGCGATCGCCTTAGTTGATTCCGGTGCCGACTGGATTCGAGGGTTAGTGCTGGCAGGTCCTCCTGCTTGGGCAGTGATAAATGATAAATCGAGTGCTTGGCAGAAAAGACTGACTTGGAACGTACTAGATTCTCCTTTGGGTAATGCATTTTATCGCTATGCCCGACGGCAGCAATTTTTGCAATCTTTCTCGACTCGCCAATTATTTGCTGATGTTAATTCTGTTGATGCTGAATGGTTGAATACTCTAGAGAATGGGGCAAAAAATCCCGCCAGTCGCTATGCTGTTTTTTCCTTTCTATCTGGGTTTTGGCGACAGGACTACAAGGAAGCGATCGCTGCTATTTCCCAACCGACGCTGGTAGTGGTAGGAGATACGGCATCGAGTATTAGTCAAACAGGCAAAGGAGAAACACCGGATCAACGCTTGGCTGACTACCTGGAGTGCTTGCCTAATGGCCTGGGTGTCAAAATTTTAGGCCGTAATGTTTTACCCTATGAATCAACGGCTGAATTTGTTAGTGCGATCGCACCATTTATAGATGAGTGTGCGATAGCTCCAGCAAGTTGAAACATTCTACCACGCCAAAGCTAGCCCATCGGCACGAGGTTCTGACGCCGCCACAAAGACATCTCCTTGCCGCCAGATCACCTGACCCTTGCCAAACAGCCTTCCCTCTGCACTCATCTGGACATCATGACCCGACTCAGCCAGTGCCAGCGCCACAGACTTGGGCACTGCCTGCTCTAACAGTACCGTCTTCCCAGAGACAAACCGCCACCTGGGTGCATCAAGAGCTGCTTGGGGGTTCATGCCATAGTCGGTCAGATTGACTACCACTTGCAGATGTCCCTGTGGCTGCATCGGTGCGCCCATAACGCCAAACGGTCCGATTGGTTGACCATCTTGAGTCAGAAAACCAGGGATGAGGGTGTGGAATGGGCGCTTCCCCGCTCCCACCTGGTTAGGATGCTCTGGCTCTAAGGTGAAACCTACGCCTCGATTCTGGAGTGCGATGCCCGTACCGGGAACCAGAATGCCACTGCCAAAGCCATGGTAGTTAGATTGAATGAAGGAAACCATCAGTTCCCGGTCAGCGGCAGCCAAATAGACAGTTCCCCCCTTAGGTAAACCAGGCTGTGCGAGGGGGATAGCAGTTTCACTAATTAGCTGCCTCCGCTTAGCCGAATAAGCTTTGTCTAAGAGTAGCGAACCAGGCACCTCAAAGAAGCGCGGGTCAGCGATGTAGCGGTAGGTGTCCGCGAAGGCAAGTTTCATCGCCTCAATCTGGAGGTGGTAACTCTGGGCTGATTCACGAGAATATTTGGCAAGGTCAAAGCCTTCGAGAATGTTTAAAGCCATCAGAGTAGCTATACCTTGAGTGTTGGGCGGCATTTCCCAAACTGTCAGACCCCGGTAGGTTGTTGAAATCGGTTCCACCCAATCGGCTTGGTGTGCTGCTAAGTCATCTGTCGTTAGGTAACCGCCAGTGGATGCAGCAAAAGCTGCTATTTGTTGGGCTAGTTCGCCTCGGTAAAAGCTCTCGCCTCCACTAGCGGCGATCGCACGCAGGGTTTTGGCATGGACCTCGCTTCGCCAGATTTCTCCGGCTGCTGGTGCCCGGTTGCCAGGGAAAAAGACTTCTTTGAAGGGCTGGAACTCTGCACCGTTGAGGGGGAGGTAGACCGCCGAAGCTAGCTTCCAAAGCTGTGCCGTCACTGGTGATACGGGGAAGCCCTCCTCGGCATACCGAATCGCTGGTGCAAACAACTGCTCAAACGGCAACTGCCCCCACCGCTCCCACAAAGAGCGCCAAGCTGATACGGCTCCCGGCACTGTCACGCCCAACCAGCCGAGCAATGGCACTTCCTCCATCCCGCTAAAAAGCTCTAGTTTAAGGTTCTGGGGGCTGTTGCCGGAAGCGTTTAGACCGTGCAGTTTTCCATCCCACACCAAGGCGAAGGCGTCTGAACCGATGCCGTTGGAGGTTGGTTCTACTACAGTCAGAGCGATCGCCATCGCTAAGGCTGCATCCACCGCGTTTCCCCCAGCCCACAACATCTCCATCCCGGCAAGGGCGGCTAAGGGTTGACTCGTCGCCACAGCGCCCCGTTGCCCCATTACCACTCTTCGGGCACCAGGGTACGGGTAATGGGTCAATACTTGCTGCATCATGTTACCATCGTAGTTAAATCCAGCATTGACTAGCCTAGCAAGAGTGATTGTGCTGCCATAAGTGTTAGTGACCCGGCAAATGCTGACGCATCGCTCTCAAGTACGCCGCAATTGGGAATTGATAAAACTCAATCACCAGCCACCCGATAATTGCCAGATGGGACAAAAAGGCTAATCCAGTCCAAACGTATGGTAGCCAAAACAAGGGGGTACCTGGAGTTGGGGGGAAAATGTAGATCGTCAGCCCAATCAAAGTGGTCGGGATTAGCACTAAAGCCAATGCTGCTAGCCAATAACCCCAACCCAGCTCCACACCCTCTAGGTGCGCTCCTGTCCAATTCCTGCCATTCCAATGCCAGATCAGGGGAGGTTGCCTGGAAGGCATCTTGAGCAGCTGTTTTTCTAAGTTGGCAGTAAAAATGTTGCTGCAAAAGTGACAAGCCATAGCATCCATCAAAGGCAGGGCTTTGAGCTGTCCCAAACGACAGACTGGGCAGGGGTAAACCCCTTGAAAGCTGAAACAGCTGGCACTCTTTGTCAGACTGGGCATGAGCTGCGCTACAAGAATAATGTGTTTACTGATAGTTTAGTGCTCCATTCAGCATCGGAGGGGACAAGCTCTTCGAGCAAGCGCTACCTAGATCTCGGCGCAATCCCCTTTAGGCTGGTAGCCGATTTTAATATTACCTTAATCTGAGCATTAACTTAATTTAATCTATCTAAACAATAATTTGAGTATAAAGGTGAGGGATTTAATCTTGATAAACCTCACTATTTTATAATGATTAATTAAGAAAGATGATGATTAAGCTATGTATTTGAAGTCAAAAGAAAGAGATTAATTAATTATGCTGAATAGCGTAGAAACAACGGTTCGTAAAAATCGAAGATAAAAGGAGAGAAACGAGTTGATACAGCATTTTTTTAAAACCAAACCCTCAATAAATTTGGTGTCTGCCCACGCTTTCTCACGGCTGGGGATCGTCGCGAGCGCCCCCTTTGTGGCCTGCCTCGCTGCCCCTGTTTACGCTGCAAACTTCACGTTTGTGCCAGGCGACCTGGTAGTCTCGCGTAGTGTTTATGAAGGTACCGAGACTACCGTCACTGTAGGTCAGACGCTTCCGGGCAGCAACAACCCAGCGATCGCGAACGGCCTCTATCCGAACGTTTTCAACAACGCCACACCCGATTCCAGTTTTGGCATCACTTCGCCAATTTTCCTCGACCAAATTACCACGTCCGGCACGAAGGTTAATACACTGCCTGTCGATCCTGGGGTCATTACCACCAGCTTCCCATCAAAATCGGAACTATCGTTGAATCTCACAGCCGACGGTACAGGTCTGACTTTTATGGGTTATGCCACCGGAATCAACCAGCTCGACGTATCAAACTCCAACACGCCGGGCATCATCGAACCAGGCAACCCTGTGACAACGACACCGACCTACAGGGAAGTCGCACAAGTCAAATATGATGGCTCGCTCCAGGTAACCACAACTAACGCTTACTCTGGCAACAATGGTCGTGCGGCAATACTGGCTGCAAACGGCCTGTACTACACTGTGGGTAACGCTGGTAATGGCAACGGATCGGCAGACGTCACCGCCGCAGCGGGAGTGCAGATTGTGACTCCGGGCCAGAACGCAACTGCGCTAACTCCCGGCACGAACCCGGTAGGACAGTTCAACATCACTCAATATGGCTACGCACCGGACAAAACTGCCAAGGACAATAATTTTCGCGGCGAGACAATTTTCAACAACACCTTGTATGTAACCAAAGGCAGCGGCAGCAACGGAATTAACACCGTGTACCAGGTCGGGAACGCAGGTACCTTACCCGACCCCGCTAACGCCGCGAATACGTCGATCGCCATCCTGCCTGGCTTCTCCACGGCTCTCGCCAATGGCGCCGCAAACAGCATCAAGTACCCCTTCGGTATCTGGTTCGCCAACTCGAACACGCTGTATGTTGCCGATGAAGGCGACGGTGTTAGCGCTGACGCGGCTTCCAGCACTTCCGCTGGGCTAGAGAAGTGGAGTCTGGTGGGGAACACCTGGAAAGAAGACTACGTTCTGCAAAATGGCTTAGGTCTAGGCGTGAAATACAGCGTGGCAGGTTTAGATCCTGCTCTCGAACCCGCAACAGGCGGTCTGCGAAACCTTACCGGCAAAGTCAACGACGACGGTACCGTCACACTGTACGCAATAACTTCGACCGTCAGCGCCAGTGGCGATCAGGGAGCAGATCCGAATGAACTGGTTGCGATCTCCGACATCCTCTCCAACACTACAGCAGAGCAGGCGGCGGGTGAGCAGTTCAGCGTCATCGACCGCGCCAACTACGGTGAAGTACTGCGCGGTGTGTCTTTCGCCCCCCAACCTACCCCCGTTCCTGAACCCAGCGAAACTGCTGGCATCACAGCTCTGTCAATCTTGGGACTAATATCAAGTCGGCTAGAATGGCCATAGTATAATGGAGGGAGCCGTCTCCC
>CAXUIG010000136.1:0-16377 GCA_964250845.1 uncultured bacterium
GTCGCCTTTCCCCAACGGCTGTTCTCAAAGTGTTACCTGCTTTTGATCCATGCCGGAAATCATTTCCTTGAGCTTTGCCTTGATACTGAGAACTCTGTGTGGCTGATGCTGCACTCTGGTTCACGTCACATTGGCAATATGCTGGCTCAGTGCCACATTGGCACCGCCAGGGAATTGGCAAAGCTGGCAGATACTCATCTACCCGATCCAGACTTAGCTCACTTTGTGGCTGGGACACCAGAGTTTGCTGCCTACTGGCGAGATTTACAGTGGGCACAGGACTATGCCCGCTTCAATCGTGATGTGATGATGGCTCGTTTCAAGCGGATTGTTGAAAAGCATCTTGCTGGTGGTAAGCCGACTAAGCCCCTATTAGAGGTGAACTGCCATCACAATTACGCCGAGAAGGAAGTGCATTTTGGCGAGGATGTGTACGTTACTCGTAAGGGTGCAGTACGAGCGCGAACAGAAGATTACGGCATCATCCCTGGTTCAATGGGGGCAAAGTCTTTCATTGTTAAGGGCAAGGGGAATACAGAAAGTTACTGTTCTTGCAGCCACGGTGCTGGGCGGATGATGTCTCGCAATAAGGCGAAAAAGCACTTCTCACTGGATGATTTGGTTCAGCAAACTAAAGGGGTAGAATGCCGCAAGGATGCGGGAGTATTGGATGAAATTCCCGGTGCTTACAAGCCTATAGAAGAAGTTATTTCCCAACAAACAGATCTTGTGGAAATAGTTGCTACTTTGAAACAAGTTGTGTGTGTAAAGGGTTGACAAATACTTAGATTGCAGGTCGCTACAGCTAGCTCCCTGGAATCTCGGTTGAGCGTCAAAAACTAGATTTTAACTGAAAGTTGGGTCTAGCAATCTTTTCAGGTAAATCGAAGGCTAAAAGTAAGGATTCAGATAGTTGAAACCCTTGCCTGGACAGCATTCCAGCTCTAGACTTCCAGGCTAAATGACTTTCTATTCTCAACAAGCAACGATAAATGGCCATTTCACCGCTCCTTATTGAAAATCAGGAAAATCTGTATTTTCCTCGAAACCTTTACTGGGAAAGCTTTTCATTCATTTCTCCATCACCTGAATCCTTACGGCTAAAACAGCATAACAGGTAAGATAGAGCCACCGATTTTTCTCCATTTAGAGTGACATAAGAGTGATATTTAAGCTTGTTCTAGGAGGTCTAAAATGCGAGAAAACGTGGCAAAGCAAAGCTTTCAGCTCTTTTAGAGTGCCTGCTCAAGTAGATCCCTGGAAGAATGGCACTGAAATAAGGGAATAAAAAAGGCTCTAAGGCTTGATCTGAGAGAATCAGAGCTTTAGAGACCAAACATATTACCTCTACTATGCCGAATCGAGCTGAAATTCTCAAGCAACAATTTCAAAACAGTTTAGCCCTGCCATTTGAGCAAGTCCTGTCAGCAAAGGTGATTCAAACAGTGCTGGAAGAGCAAGGAATGAGCTACCGCAAAAGCCTGTACACTCCCATTGTGGTGATATGGGCATGGATATCCCAAGTTCTGGATGAGGACAAAAGTTTAAGCAATGCGGTGAGTCGGGTCAAAGCCTTGTTAGCAGTCGCGGGAGAGACGGTTCCATCAGCGGACACGGGAGGGTATAGCAAAGCGCGTAAACGCTTACCCTTAGACGTTCTGGAATCCTTGTTGCAGCGAAGTGCTGTTGCATTAGCATCCCAAGTCAAGCCAGAGCAACGGTGGTGTGGACGGCGAGTGAAAGCGTATGATGGCACCAGTGTCCTGATGAGTGATACCGCTGCTAATCAGAAGGACTATCCCCAGCACAGCAATTCCGTTGGCCGGATGCGGGTTTCCGCTCTTCCAAGCTGGTCGTGTGGTTTTGCGGGACAACGGGAGCGGTTTTGGAAGTTGCCATTGCCCCCTTTAACACTGCTTGAGTGGAAGTTGGCTCGCCAACTAATAGCCAACTTGCAAACCGAAGATGTGGTGGTAGCAGATTCAGCGTATGGCACCTACGGAGATTTGGCTCTGGTCCTTGCCAGTGGAGCAGATGCCGTATTTCGTAAACCTGAAAGCTCGTCGGTGTGATTTCCGTCGAGGCAAGAAGTTGGGCATTGGGGACCATCGGGTGCAGTGGCAACGTCCGCAGCAGTGTCCGCAATCGATGAGTCCTGAGGAATTTGAAGCATTACCCACCACCATTGAGGTACGCGAAGTGCATCTGCTGATTCAGCAACCGGGGTTTCGTCCCAGCGAAATCATTCTGGTGACGACATTAGTAGACCCTAAACGCTACCGGAAAGACAAGTTGGCTGAACTCTACCAACTGCGTTGGCTTGCAACCGTTGTCAATTTCAAGCATCTTAAAACCACCTTGCAAATGGAGATAATTGTCACCAAAACTCCAGAAATGGTGCAGAAGGACATTTTGGTTCATTTGTTGGCCTATAACTTGCTGCGAACCTTGATGTGGCAATCAGCCCAGCAAAATCAGGTTTCTCCCTTGCGGATTTCCTTACAGGGGACTCGCCAGCAGTTCAACCAATTCAGACCCCATTTCGCTCAAGCAAAGACCCAGCAACGTCGCTGGCTCTACACAACGAGCGTTAGATGTGATGACTGACCAGTTGGTGCCATTACGCCCCAACCGTAAAGAACCGAGAGTCACTAAACGACGACCTAAATCTTTTCTCAGGATGCAGCAACCTCGTTCTGTTCTCAAAGCTAAACTGGCCGCTTGATACACCTTCCGTCAGTGCCATTCATCCCTGGAATCCATATTGAGCGTTTCCGTAAATACATCTTATGCCTTTGAAGTAAATAAAGATTAGGTAGACAGAGCATTGCAACTGTCTCCGAACTATAAATGCTCTGCTCCTTGCATCAGGTTAGCGTATACCGCCCTGACGCAGGAGAACAAGTACCGCTACCAACCACACACTCACCAGGAAAACAAAGGAGAGAAACCAAAATGGCTTACAAATTTGTTGGTTACTTTGGCAACTGGGCACAATATCGCCAAGCCGGAGGGAAGTTGTTACCCGACCAAATTGACCCCTCGCTATTTACACACATCAACTTTGCCTGCTGCAAGAGTTCCGCCAAACTGCTGGACAATATTTTATCATCACTATGGCTTCTACTGCGGTACCCAAGGTTAGGATAATGTGTAGGGCGATCGCCATTTCAGGAGGCGGTGCATGTCAGTCCAAACCGAACATTATTTTCTCTAACTCAAACAATTCCTTGTTAAGGAAATTTATATTCATGGATCTTACTACTCCAATAACTTCAACCGTTGTTATTTCTAGTCATCTTGGTATGGGAGCAATTCTTTACTCCGGTGGCACAGCATTTCGAGTTTGGGCAAAATTTGCCACTCAGGTTTATGTGGTCGGAGACTTTAACCATTGGTCTAAAACCGCTAATCCCCTGGCTTCTGAAGGAAATGGATATTGGTCTGTCGATGTTTCAGGTGCCAAGGAAGGCGATCAGTATCGCTATTATATCCACAGCCCCTTCTTAACCCAAACTCAATGGCGAACTGATCCCTATGCCAAGCGAGTGGAGAACGATCGCGGTAATGGCTACATTACTTCCTCTGAGTTTGATTGGGGCACGAACCACTTCAATATGCCATCGTGGAATGAACTGGTGATTTACGAGTTACATGTTGGCTCCTTCTATGATCTCAACACTGATGGCATCCCTGGAGATTTTGACAACATCATCAAGAAACTAGACTATCTGCAAGAATTGGGAATTAACGCGATCGAGTTACTACCCATTTATGGCTTTCCAGGTAAAACATCATTAGGATACAATCCAGCACTTCCCTTCGATATTAAAAGTAGCTACGGTACAAACAGCGAGTTCAAGAATTTTGTTAAAGCCGTTCATGCTAAAGGAATTGCTCTACTCCTGGATGTAGTTTACAATCATTGGGGACCTGACGACTTAGACACAGCATTATGGCGAATAGATGGATGGTCGCAAGATGACGGCGGTGGGATCTACTTCTACAACGACGGGCGGCGGTACACTTCTTTTGGCGATCGCCCTGATTTTGGACGACCTGAAGTACGCCAATACATCCGAGATAATGTCCAGATGTGGCTGGATGAATACCAAGTCGATGGCTTGCGATTTGATTCAACCGTCAATATTCGGAATGTTTACGGCAATAATAACGATCCGGCACATGACCTACCCGAAGGTTGGAGCCTCATGCAGTGGCTCAATGATGAAATTGATAGCCATCAACCCTGGAAGATTACGATTGCAGAAGACCTCCAGGGTAATGAATGGATAAACATTGACACTGGGTCAGGCGGTGCAGGCTTCGATTCTCAGTGGGGTAGCTATTTCTACTGGGCAATTCGTAACATGTTGGTCAATCCCAGCGACGAAGGGCGCGATATGTACAGCGTGAAGGATGCAATCCTGCAACGGTTTGGAACCAATGCGCTTACGCGGATCGTCTTCTCGGAAAACCATGATGAAGTTGCCGAAATCAACCACAAGGTGCGTTTGCCAGAAGCAATCGCTCCCGGTCATGCCGATAGCTGGTTTGCCAAGAAGCGATCAACCCTGGGCGCAGTTCTCACCCTGACATCTCCCGGAATTCCGATGATTTTCATGGGGCAGGAATTCCTTTCCTGGGGCTCCTGGCATGATAGCGTACCAATGGATTGGAGCAACTTGAGTAAATTTGGCGGCATCCACGATCTCTATCAAAGCTTGATTCGCTTGCGGCGTAATTGGTATAACAACACTCGTGGTCTACGAGGTCAGCACGTTAATGTGTTCCACGTAAATAACAACGATAAGGTGATTGCCTTCCATCGCTGGGAAAACGGTGGTGCTGGAGATGATGTAGTTGTGGTAGTCAACTTTGGACATCTTGCTTGTGATAGCTACAGTATCGGATTTCCACGTGAAGGAATTTGGTGGGTGCGTTTCAACAGCGATTGGAACGGCTATGATTGGTCCTTTGGCAATTTTGGCGGTTACACCACAACGGCGGGTCAGACCGATCCCAACGATCCTGACTCGATGACTTATCGAGGCAATGTTGGGATTGCTCCTTACAGTGCATTGATTTTATCTCAATAACTGATTTCTAATTGTCACTGCTTCTAGCGATTTGAGCAGCAACAAGGATGCTGTTGGCAAATGTCTACTTTGGAGTTTACTCTTAATCCTCCGGGCGAACCTCCACCACAGTAACATCAAACCCCTCCCACTCCTGAACTGTGAAACCTTCACTAGTTTCTGAAGGGAACCGGCAGGCCATTTTCTGCCAGGCTTCCTCCTGTGAATTAGCTGTAATGTAATACCCCTGCCGGGCTGAGATATCTTCATGGCCCAGACAGTCGTGAGAGTAGAGTGCGTTACGAGTGCATCTGTATTCTTTTGACATAGCATTCATTTTTAGTGTGTGAATTAAAATTTCCTCCAAAAATTACAATAGCCCGTACTTGAACCTAAACTTTCTAGTGACGGCACTTAGGCGTTGGTCGAGGCAAGCCAGCGCTTGGCTTGCCATGGGTTCCGGTATCCCGCCATAGAACGCCTCGGCGATGCCACCAGTGATGCAAGCGATGGTGTCGCTGTCGCCGCCCAATGACACTGCATTGCGGATGGCATCCTCAAAGTCAGTAGATTCCAGGAAGGCTAAGATGGCCTGGGGTACAGAACCCTGGCAGGAAACGTCGAATCGGTAGCCCGGCCTAATCGTTTCGATGTTTTGCCCCAGGTTATAGCCGAAGGTAGCCTCAATGTAAGACTTGATGGCACCTTTTTCATGACCAGTGCGGGCTAAGAAGATCGCGGCAGCGGCGGCTTGAGCCCCCTTGATGCCTTCGGGGTGGTTGTGGGTTACCTCGGCGCTGCGCTTGGCTTCACGCAACACCGAATCCAGATCAGTGAAGGCAAATCCTACCGGGCTGACTCGCATGGCCGAACCGTTCCCCCAACTGTTATAGGGCTCGTTGCTAGTAGATTTACACCAGTGCCGGAAGCTGCCACCGTAACCAGCGTATGGGTAGCAGCGGTAGTATTCCTTGAGTCGCTCAGCATATCCACCGCCGTTCAGAATAACATCGGCGACAGCAACCGTGAGGACAGTGTCATCGGTAAAGTGACATCTTACACCAAAAAGCGGGAAATCCTTGGTCTTGATGTTGTTCCACTCGTAGACCGAGCCAATGATGTCGCCAGCGATTGCTCCGAGCATGGTTGTATCTATAACTTCTGACTAGCTCTATCCTTACGAAAATCTGTGCGCGTTCGCCTGTGGCTTGAAACTTTTCGCTCTACTGGCATGGCGAAATACCTAGCTAAGGCATTGAGGGAAGCACTATAGGTTGAACGCATCTGAGTGAAAGAGCGCCATGCGTCATCGGAATGGCGTAGCCGAAATCCCGCCTGCGCTAAGCTTGCCCTAGCAAACTCAAACTGCTCGCGCTCAACGCCAACTTCGTCAGTAGCGCAGAGAAGAAAAAGGCGGTGAAACTCTAGCAAAACGCGGCAACCAGTGCGATGCATTAGTTGCGCTGCGCCTTGGCAGTCGTCGGACTCCACGGTTGTAAGCAAGAGCGTACAAGCATCAAGTACGGCACCGAGCGCACTAAGCCAAGAGTTGTTCTCTATGTTAGAACGGAAGTAAGGTAGAATTGGGTAAGCACGGTGGCTCTCGAATACCTCGGCTGACCACACCTCCCATGCAGCGAAGGCAAGCGGTAGCTCACTATGAAGACCTAACTGGCTATAGGTCTCAAGCAACGTCAATCCTGACGTAGGTGTTCCGGCGCGTGTGTCAAGGAGAACAACGAGTACCTCCCGACGCTGAAACGAGCTGTAGAGGGAGAATAGCAAAGCGATCGTTAAGGACATGACAGCAACACCGGAGGCAGCAGCAGCAAGCACGATCACACGAGTGAAACCTGTTGGCCTCACAGTATCAAATCCCAGGGTAAACAGTGATGCGCCCGCTAGATAAAGGGCACTGCCAAAGTCATTGGTTATTGGTCGAAGCTGGGAGTGCAGGGCATGCAGCATTAGGCCATACCCGAAGATCAGGGACATTACCCAGACGAATAGCTCAAGTATCAGGGCCAATGGTGCGAAGATTCCCAGAAAATACTCCCGTCGCTGCAACAAACGCAAGCGAAGTCCAATCTGTCTCCAAAGCAGCCAAAATCTTCTGGCCAAAAGCGGGGCGATCCGAAAAGCTCGCCCCGTCTGACGTGGAACTACAACCGATTGAAAAACATCAAACAAAACAATAGCGACAATGAGACCACCGATTATTAACTCACATATTTTCATCAAAAATTCCCAGCCTGGGGCTCTTACATTAATCAAAAAAAATCCAAGAAACTAGAGTCGCTATTATACTCAGTGAGTTGGACTATCTCAAACAAGCTTAAGCCTTATTGCCAGGGATGTTCAACTACATTCCTGAAAGGGTCAGAATTAAGTACTCGTCTTTTATTGTTGAAAATTAACCCTATTTTTTTGCTAAACTACTTAAGTTATTCGTTAATTTTGTTTTAAATATTCTCAACAATATTGAGAATTGACATTCTAGCGTTTCCTACTCTGCTGAGGTATAGTAGCAGCAATGGGTAAACCAACCCTGGATATCTTCCAGAGACACTTTATCAGACGCTTGTTCTATGGCTTTGACTAAGTCAGGATAATTTCTGGCACCGATTGCTCGCAACACGCTTTTAATCGAGAACCAAAAGTTTTCAATCGGTGAGAAATCAGGGGAATAGGGCGGTAGGTAAATCAGTTTTGCACCTGAGGAGAGCGATCAAGGCTGCAATCTCTTCTCCTTTATGAATGGAGCAGTTGTCCATCAGCACATAGGCTCCTGGCCATAGCTTAGGCACCAGTTTTTGAGCAATAAACGCTTCAAACCTCAGACCATCGGTGGAGCCTAACAAACTCACTTAAGTAATCAACCCATTTATCCCAATGGCAGCAATCAAAGAGACATTTTGCCGCGTTTGTGAGGATGTGCCCCCGCGCTCTTGTGTCATTATTTGGCTTCAGATGACCCCGAACCCAAAAGTCCAGTTTCGGTGCGTAAGCCTGGACCCAACGGTAAATCGACGCGCGAGTCTACATCGACACCCCGATCGCGCATCATCTTCTCGCTGATCACGGTAACGAGAGAGCGTAGAGAGAGTAGTGGCAATACCACCGCACATTCAGCAGAATGACTTCCGGGAGGTTAGGACGCCATTTGAATGGATGCTTGGGGTTCATTGAGGTAGCTGGGTGGTCAAGACGCTTAAGCGAGCATTCCCTAGCTTATCAGTTTTTGCAACATAGCCTTTCTTTCGGTCAAAGGTAGTGTTGACGCACTTCCTAGGTGGTTCTCCCCGTCGTGTGCGCGCTCCCGACCTGTTCGGAGATGAGTCATTTGGGAAGGTAGTCGAACGTGTCCGGGTTCGGACCGGTGCGGCCGTCCTTGCCCTGGTCGAGCGCGGTGATCGTGCCGATGTCGGTGGGATCGAGTTCGAAGTCAAATAGCTCAAAGTTCTCTTTCATGCGCGATGGCGTCACCGACTTCGGAAACACGATGTCGCCGCGTTGGATGTGCCATCGCAACACAACCTGCGCCGGTGTCTTGCCAACCTTGTCGGCGATCTGGGTGATGGTGGGGTCGTCGAGCACCTTGCCCTGCGCGATCGGCGACCACGCCTCGGTGGCGATCTGGTGCTCCCGGCCGTAGCCGCGCACCGCGTCGTTGGTGAAGTAGGGGTGTGCCTCGATCTGGTTCACTGCTGGCAGTATCTCGGCCTCGGCGGCCAGCCGCTCTAGGTGCTCGATCTGGAAGTTCGACACGCCGATTGAGCGGGCGCGGCCGTCGCGGTAGAACTCCTCGAGCGTCTTCCAGGTCGAGACGAAGTCGCCGTCGTAGAGCGTGGGCAACGGCCAGTGGATGAGGAACAGGTTCACGTAGTCGAAGCCGAGCTCGGAGAGCGTGGTGTTGAACGCCTTGCGGGCGTCATGAGGCCGGTGGAACCCGTTGTTGAGCTTGCTGGTGACGAAGATGTCGCCGCGATCAAGTCCGGAGGTGCGGATGGCCTCGCCGACCTCCTTCTCGTTTCCGTACATTTCCGCAGTGTCGATGTGCCGGTAGCCGATCTCAAGGGCACTGCTTACTGCCTTTGCGGTGTTCTTCGGCTCGATCTGAAAGACCCCAAACCCGAGCTGCGGGACATTCTTGCCGTTGTTGAGGGTGATGCTGGGGACTCCGCTCATAGTCGTCTAACGTTGCTAGTGAAATAGGGCATCAGTGAAATCCTCATCATTCTACATCATCACATCAGTGCAGCGGCAGACCTACGGTGAGCCGTTAGCACCCAAAGTTCGACTTTGGCACTACAGTTGTAGATAATTTCTAGGGGGCTTGGGAACGTTTACAGTAATGATGGTAGCGAGCTAGAGCTTGATGATGTCAGCGCCAGAAAGACCAAAGGAAGAGCGATTCTAAAGACCAAGACTGGGGAAATAGTAACCTCCAGACCCATCGTTCTGTAGCCCAATGTGAAAATTCGGTTTTCATCAGATAAATCGGGCTAGATAATCTATTGTTTTAATGGTACTTTATTCCTTGGTTTTGAGAATAGATTTTGTTGAATTCCGCCTTGACTTGACCGGGTTCACGGTCGGGTTGAGCAAGCAGTCCAATCCCGCTGGCGCGATCGCGCAAACTGCGTAGTCAGTCTCAGATGCCAGAGTTTTAAATAATGCTACCTACCTCAAACCACTCTTCCTGAAGTGTGCGATGAAGTCATAGTGAAGAGGTAGCCATCTGGTCCGCTCAAGGTAAACGAGCTATGAATCCTTCCAGTTTCAACCTCAGAAGCCTCCATACCCATCTCTATACACGACTGGTTTGTTGCCACAATGTCGTCTACCATCAGGTCAAAAGGCGCATTTGTTCCAGGCGAGACAGGCTTGTCAGCAGCTCTCAATACTAAGTGCGTGCCTCCCCGTAGTTCCAAAACAGCAAAGTTTTCAGAGTGATGAACGTGCCGCAACCCTAATTTCAAGAAGAATTCAACACCCTGGGAGACATCGCTTACCATTAGTCTGACATGACCAATCGCCACTAGGGGACGGTTATTCGTTTCAGGAGCGCTTGCTTGTGGCAGTGGCATAACCTTACTCTTGGATTGAGAAAGCTTCTTATTTACAATAATATCTCTTAACTCCGAATGTGGTGAGTAGGCAGAATTTTATCCCTTTTCAGTTAAAGTTTTAGGTGAACCCATTGGAAAAAGCAAAGGCTCCGCCCAAAAGTTTGCTCTTGTCCAGTTTCGGTAATGAGAGTTTTGCAAAAGATACCATTTTCAGGCGTTCTTGTTCGCAGTTTTTTTCAACTACCAAGTTTTCCCCCTAATTATAGAGCTAATGTTACCTCTAGTGACCCCGTACTCTTGGGCTAACTCGCGCTGAAAAATATTGCCCTCTTTATACCGAGAACGAATATCATCAACTTGCTCCTGCGTCAGCTTTCTAGAAGGATTGAATTCATCCGAGAATTTTCGTCCTTCTTTCACTTTGACTTTTAACGCACCAGAAGCGATCGCCGCGTTGACACTATCTTTTCTAGTCCCTAATAATAAATGCTGAGGATTGACACACCTCGGATTATCGCAAGTGTGGCGAACTAATAATTCTGGTGGGACTAGCTCACCGTATGCCAGCTCCCAAGCAACGTGGGTTATTTGGCGCATCTTCCCATCAACTCCTCTAATTCGCCCGTAGCCATGTTTGGTTTTTGCGCCTGCGCCAACCCATTCCCAACAGTCATTTTCCCCTTTGCAATTAACCTTACTCCAAAATCTTTCTTGAAGTGTCATACAAATTTGCTTTCGAGTATAGTCTCAGCATCTGTATTCAAACTAATGTCCATATTTTTCTATGACATTAAAAACTATCGACCCCTTCTAGAAATTCAATAAAGGTCGATAAGTCTCCGTTTAGCGCAGCATAACAAGCTGGTAAAATATCTGCTAACTCTTGTATTCGGTCAGGTCGCAGGTTAAAAGTGTATACATTCCTTAGTACGTGACGGAAACCGCGATACTGATCTAAATTGTTCCGGGTCTCGGCTGTGATAACTGGAGGACGAATTCCCCGTATTTCAGCTGACATTTGCCGCAGTAAGCGCAGATGCCAATCTGAACCAGAAGGCATAGATCTATCTACTTCTTTGGCGATCCCTTCAAAGATTCGCTCTGCCCCAGTATAAAAACCGTGGAGATCTAGCGCTATTGTGCCTAGATAGTCGTCGTCACCTGTAAATTTAAACTTTTGTGCCAGTCTTGTTGTTTGGGCAACTAAGTATTCTAGCTCATCCAAGTCCTGACGAATTTGTCCACTCAGCGGCGCATAAACGCTCACAGTTCGACCCCTGTTGTGTTTATGGCTTCCAGAATGTGTGGCCGTGCATGCTCAACCTCCACCAAATCAACAGAGAATGTCGGATCTATGTCCAATAGACCTGCTACCGCGCGAAAGTAGTACCGCTCGTCCAGTCCCCAAACTGCCAAATCTACATCTGAGCGCTGGTGCATCCGCTTGAGATCGAGTAGAGAACCGAATAAAACTACCCGTTTAGCTCCAAACTTTTCTTTGAGCAGTCTTGCGCCTTGTCGTGCCACTTCCCAACCGCATTGTTGCCGTAAGGCCAGTTCCTGCAATTCCTCCTGATGTCGTCGCTGTGCAGTTGCCCGATAGACTGCCATCTGCTCAGGAGTAATGTTAAGTTTTCCCTTTTTCATTTTTCAATACCTGCCTTCTGGAAGGGTTGAATTCATTTAATACTTTCGTCCTTCTCGGACTTTTAGGTCTACAAAAATGTCGCGCAGGTCTTCAGGTGTCAATTTCTGCTTCATACAAGCTCAGGCTTTCTTCCCATACGTTGTCTTCCGAGTGTAATTTCCAATACTGGGGGTATAAGGTCTGTTCCGCCAGCTTTTGTGCTTCTTCTGGTGGCATCGCTAGCAGTCGTATCCTTGCCTCTATCTTCTTTTGAGCTAGTTGTTCACTTTCCCAGTCAATTTTGTCGTCCATAACCTTATTTCAGAACCTTTCTTCAAGAAATATAACAAGCTATGGAATCAAAGCAACTGCTCCACAGCTTGTTCAGCTTGCGGTTGATTAACGCCGCATTACTCTTAGGCTTTCCATTGGAGCACTCATGCAGCTTGTTTCAGTCATCAAGCAGTCCAGACTTGTCCATCACCTCAATTAAAGGGACTGGTTGCTTAGAATCCAAATCTTCTTGTGAGCGTATGTGTCCGTACTTTTCAAACACCATTAGTAAGTCTTTCAGTGCTTCAGGTTGCATCTCATGGATGATGTGTTTTGCCGACTCAGCTTGCTTCATAAGAACAGCCCATTCAATTATTGACTCATCGTTAGGGTAAATTTCGTAAATTCCTGTTCCTGCTTCCTTGCCGTTGCCCTTCCAAAAGTATCGTCCCTCGACCACAATTTGCTTAGAAGTTAGTTTTTCAACGACAGCGGTATGATTTTTCTGGTGAGGATAGCCAAGACTCGAAACCATGATAACGCTGTCACCAACATAAAGTGTTGACAGACCATCAGCGATAGTTTGATTAAGGGGCTTACTTTGTGTATCAATCATTTAAAATTCTCCAAAAAATAATGGTTTAGCGGGTAGACAGCCATCTCCAGATGTGTTTCTAAAGCAATGGCAGAGTGTGGCAGACGATTGAAGGCGATCGCAAGTTCGCTTTGGAATAGCCCTGAGCGGGTCGCCCTAGACGCGATCGCTCTAGACCACCCAGCAGTGCGATCGCTCTTTTCCCAACAACGACTTAAGTGGTGCGGTCACCAAAACCATCAGTGGACGAGCGTGACACGCGAAGCTTTGCCCCACATTGGATCGCACCCTCTACATGTTGGCATAGCTTGATTTCCACAGTTTGACGACCTGTTGCTATCGGGTACGAGAGTAAAACCCTTGCTGCTCTAGCTTCAGCAAGCTTTTTGAGCTTTCGATTGAGAGTGGCACTTATTGACTCAGCCAGGTACTGCTGTTTATATCTATGATGTATAAGCCATTTAGCCAGCAAGTCGCCAGCACGAGCAATGTAAAAAACCTCTTCTTCTGACGAAATGGCGTCATCATATGGCAGGACAACTCCGCAGGCTTGTCCTTTCTTCTATAGGTACAGATGGTAACACCTGAAAATCTATCCCAGCTGGATTGAGCGGTACTGAATCATCCAGTTACTGCTATCAAAATTGTCTGTTTTGATTTATGCAAAAGTGGGAAAACGTAAAAAGCAATGGAAACTAAAACCCTTGTTCCTCTAACTTTCTTAGCTTTCCTAGTTTCCGATTAATAAGGGCTGCATTACTTTCAGGTTTTCCCTCTTCATCATCCCAACGTTCCTCCTCCAGCCACTTAAGATTTTCAGTATTTGGGCGGAAAGACCAGATTGGACGCTTTTCATCATAAGTTTCTTGTGCCTTTTTAAGAACTTGAGGATTGGCCTCATTCCACTGCTGTTGCCTAGACTTTTCCATCACTTAACTGCAAAAGGTTATACGTACTTTCTATGTGCAATTGAAAGCAATCGCTTTGATATCCTCCCTTTGTATTCTGCAATCAATCACCTCCAAACGCTCTGTTTTAATCATCAAGCAATTCCAGATTGTCTATTACTTCTATCAAAGGAGTTGGCTATCTAGAACCACAATCTTGTATTTGAATAATGGATGCTACCTGTATGACTTGCTCAACAGGCATATCAGACCATGCCGCAGATTGAACAATGTGCAATGCTAAAAGGTAGTCGCTGAGAGTATCATCATTAGGCAGTACCCGGCCTTCAACTGTTGAGCTGTCTACGGGAAAGCCATCGATGCGCCGAAACTCCTGTCCTTTAACCCAGAGCGTTGCTCCAACAACCAAATCTACCTGGGTTAATTCAAATTTTTTCATATCATTGGCTTCAGGATAGTAACGCAAAATATCCCCTGGCTGGAAACTGACAATAATTTCTGCCAGTTTCAGCTTCATTGGTTTTTCCACCTTTGAATCAGTAGAATAACTGCGCCGCAGACGTTCTAGTTCTGTCTGAAGCCTTTCCTCTTGAATCTGAACATTAGACTTCTCAATGTCTTGCTCACTGATTTCCTTGACCGAAATCATCTGAAATAGATTGCCAGCGTCAGTTTTATCTTTTAAAAACTTGTCCTTATTTTTTTTCGCCCCTTCAAAAGATTTCCATTTCTTCGCACTTGGAAGACTTATAGGAGCATCTAGGTATTTGTTTCCATAGTTACTGGTTTCGTAAACGTAGCCAGTGAAGCCATCATGACGAACAACTTCAATGACGTAACTTCTTGTGTCACTCATCTTAGCCCTTTTTTTATTTCTCAACTATTTTTACAGTACATAGTATACGAAAAAAAGTCAATGGTGAATTTTGCCTATGTATTTATGCGTGAAAAGGGTAATAGTTAAGTAGACAGGTTGGCAAATACTGCTTTGTCAGCTTCACTGCCATCCGCGATTTGCAGGTACAAAAGGATATCTTTATCACCAGTACAAACGGGAGCAACGCTCAAACGTCAAGTCAGACTGGATAAAGCACAGTTTTTAGGATAGAGTCGTAGAAAATTGACCAGGTACCCATCGCTCACCGGTGCCGACCGTGGCATTGGACGAGCGATCGCTGATGCCCTCAAGGATTGTGACGATAAGCCTCACAGTATTAGCCGTGGCTGTCTTTGATAGAGTTGTATGACAGAATTCACGAAAGTTGACCCCTCTCTCGAAAACTACTGGCGGTCAATCATCCTTTTTGGTGAGAACGCTGCCTCCTATAAGTTTGCCCTAGCGAAGTCCCTGCTCGAACTGGCACACACTGGCAACACACTTATCACCTTGAAGGAACTAGCTGTTCCATTCTCCCACCACCTCACCGAGCATCTGCGCTTGTGCGACAAGCAAATCACCTCTCCATCGAGTCAGTTCCTTGATAAATGCCGACAATTCAATGCTGGGAAAGTTACTAAGGACGAGCTGGTTAATACAACTGTTAAGCTTGGTTTCAATAACGTGATTGACGCTTTTCACAATGTCAACAGAGCAGAGCTGCCTGTCCGCTTCTTTACTGATGAACGGCGAGGAGCCAAAAAGGGTATCATTCTTACCGACAGCTTGCTCGAACTGCTGGAACGCTACCAGTACTGTAACCTTCCCCATGAGATAGAGTCAAGGTGGCGACTGGTCGAGACAGCGTGGTCACTTAGGTTGTCTCGTAATCTCGTTAGGGTTGATTACGATGATGAGGAGAAATTACTATTTGTCGGTAGTCGTCGCCGGATAACTATTACCTCATGCCGCGATGCTCTCAATGGCTATCAAAAAGGCAAGTGCTTTTATTGTTTTAACCACATATCGGTTGAGGAGAACTCGCCAGATTTGGCGGATGTAGATCATTTCTTCCCACACGTCCTAAGTATCTATGAAATTGCCAATCCCATCAATGGCGTCTGGAACCTTGTGCTAGCGTGCCAGAACTGTAACCGTGGCACTGGTGGCAAATTTGACAGGATGCCCCACCGGCGCTTTCTCGACCGTCTTCACACGAGAAACGAGTTTTTGATTGATAGCCACCACCCACTAAGAGAGACCCTGATACAGCAGACCGGCCAATCAAAAAGCGCTAGACAAAGTTTTCTATGGAACAATTATTTAGAAGCCGTAACTGGCCCACTAATTAACACCAGCTGGGAGCCAGAGCTTGAAGGTCCGCCAGCATTTTGAAACGTTCTAATTAGACCGAATGAGTCCACTTCATAGTCAGGAGCCCCTGCATGAGCGCTGAGCTGCCTTCTCTCGCCCAACTTGAAGCCGCAGCCGAACTCGTACACGCTGTAATCCCGCCAACACTGCAATATTGCTGGCCTCTGCTGTGCCAGCGCACAGGCACTGAAGTTTGGGTTAAGCACGAAAACCATACGCCAATCGGCTCGTTCAAGGTGCGCGGCGGGCTCGTCTTCATGGACAACCTTCGGCGGTCAAGCCCAAATGTGACCGCTGTCGTATCGGCGACCCGAGGCAACCATGGTCAATCAATCGGGTTTGCCGCCCGACGCCACGGGCTAAAGGCAGTGATTGTTGTGCCACTCGGCAACAGCGTTGAGAAGAACTCAGCGATGCGGGCTCTCGGTGTCGAGTTGCTCGAGCACGGACACGACTTTCAGGCCGCCGTCGAATATGCCGCCGACCTTGCTGACGTCCGCGGTTTATTCCGGGTGCCTTCAGGGCAAACGCATCTAAAATTAATAAAACTAAATGGAAAAAAAGTCTAGTTTA
>CAXUIG010000137.1:0-9096 GCA_964250845.1 uncultured bacterium
CGCGGACATTGCATGACCTTTGACCCAAAAACATACTCCTATTATGCAACGCCGCTTGAGAAGCAGCGATACAGGCATTCCGGCGGATTTCCCGAACTTTTTCCCCCCAATCCTGACCTAATGCGCTGCCAACACTGCCAATTTCATCAAATCTGTGCATTTTCAATTTAGGAGGTGTCTGCATGAATACCGCTACTGCACCTGTTCCCCAAGAACCAACGTTTTTGAGTGAGATTTTCCGTCTAAGCATCTTGCAACCTAATTTGATTGGTTTCCGAATAACACCGGGAATTGCCACTGATGACCGGGAGTTGGGCAATCGTTTGAGCTTTCATCTCTGTCGAAAGTTACCGGAGGTAGTTACGACCTGGTACCGAGGAGATTTTTTTGCTTTAGCAAAACCAAGCCACTCCATACCAACTCCAGCCCAGTGGCGAGAAGCCCTAGAGAGCATTCGAGAAGAAGTCAAAGACATCAGCGATCGCCCGTGGTCATTTCAACTGGTGCGTCAGCCTCAAGTAACTGCGTTGGTGCTGTCTCAGCTTGCTGTTCAAGTATTGCAAGTCATTCGTCCATTTTCACACACACCTGTGTTATCCCAAAAAGGAGTTGAAGTCAGGCGCGAAGCAGAGTGTTGGCCAGAAACGATTGAGTTGCAGAATGTGTTGCGACCTGCCCTCACTCTCACTGTTCACAGCAGCATTTTATTTAGAGGCAATCTGGCTGAGTTTTACCAGAATCATCCCGCTCGACACAATCCTGAGGAGCTTTTGATGGGGCTGCGAGTTCAAAGTATTGAAACTGGCGGTAGCGGTACCATTACAGAATTGATAGGGACAATTGAGGAACAGCGAGAAGACCTAATTTCTGCCGCAACAGGCTCAACTAGCAAACAAGCTCTGCAAGAGGCATCAAACGATCAACCTGTTGTTGGAGTCAAATTTGGTAAGAACAAAACTTTATACCGTTACGCGATGGCTGCATTACGTCCCCGCGTCACAGAAGAGACAGCAGATAGGTTTGATATTCAGTATGGGCAGTTGCTTCGCTCAACTAAAATCCCCTACCGTGAACGGCAATTATTCCTAACATCCTATAAGGAGTCTGCTTCAAAAAGCCTTGCAGAATACGGGTTTCAAATAGGGCGCAGTGTCAACAGTCGTGACAATAGAGCGCTATTTTGGCAACCTGCTATTCCAATTGTTCGGACTCCTTTACTGTTTGGTAACGGATTCACAGGAGTTAGGGGTCAGATCCTTAAAGGATTAACAAGTGGAGGGGTTTATCGTCGCCATCCTGATTACCAGTTAGAGGCGATTCAGATTGCAGTCCTAAAACTATGCGATTCCAGTGTCAATGCATTCCTCAGTATTGTTCAGCAACGTTAAAAAAAATATAAGTTCGAGAGTGAAATTCTCGAGCGAAAAGCTCTTTCACTTAGCAATTTAAATGGCGCAGCAGCCAGGGTAGAACTGGAAAGAGCAATTAATCAAATTGCCACCCTATCACCTGACATTGTTCTTATTTTTTTCCCTATGGGCGATCGCACTGCTGATAATGATGATGGAGGCAGTCTCTACCAGCTCGCTTACTCACAACTGCTTCGTCGTCGGATTGCTAGTCAGGTTGTTTATGCTGATACGCTGGAGCGAGTAGAACACAATCAAATTCTTAATCAGGTTATTCCAGGTATTTTAGCTTTCGTTAGGAAATTTGCCCTTCATCCTGGCTGAACCGTTGGATATTGCTGATTACTTCATTGGACTAGATATTTCTAGAGCGACTAAGACAAAACTGCCAGGAACTATGAATGCCTGCGCGAGCGTTCGTCTCTACGGTAAGCAAGGAGAATTTATACGCTACCGACTGGAAGATGCATTGCTAGAGGGCGAAGAAATTCCGCAACGGCTGCTGGAAAGGTTACTCCCTGCTGCTGAGTTGGAAGGCAAAACCGTCCTGATTTATCGTGACGGGATCTTTTGCGGACAAGAAGTTTCCCATCTGTTAGAACGGGCTAGGGCGATTAATTCCAGGTTTATTCTGGTAGAGTGCAGAAAATCTGGTGTTCCTCGCCTCTACAACTTAAGAGAGAAAACTCTCACTGCTCCTGAATCGGGGTTAGGACTTTGCTTATCTTCACATCAGGCAATCCTAGTAACTACCAAAGTTTCTGAAAGTGTAGGTTTGGCACGTCCTTTGCGGTTAATTATTCATGAACAGGGGTATCCAGCTTCAATTGAACAAGTGATTGAAACGACCCTCAAGCTCACACTGTTGCATCATGGTGCCCTCAAAGCTCCTCGGTTACCTATGCCAATCTATGGAGCTGATCGCATGGCTTACCTGAGGTTAAATGGCATCTACCCAAGCATCTTAGAGGGCGATCGCCAGTTTTGGCTTTAACTATGTCTAATGGCTGATAGTCGATTTATTTGCAAGCTCGTGTGTGTCATGTATATCTACAGATAAAACCCCATGACTTCCCAATTAACAGCGAGCTGAAACCATGACAAGAGTAGCCCTTCTGCCAGTCCCTAACCCCAGTGGTGGGTTGTCCTACCGTGAAGACTGCAGGTAATAAGCAATCTGTTGGCAAGACTGCAGGTGAAGCACTCGATGCCCTGACTGCCCAACTCGACAACAGCGAAACAGGCACCCTGATCATTATCCAAAACTTGCGTCCTGACCAGTTTTTCAGCACCGAACAGCAGCAACGGCTAGCTGAACTGATGAAATTGTGGTGATCAGCACGCGGCGATCACGGAGAACCCATTTCCCCTGAACAACAAGCCGAATTAGATGCTCTGGTTGAGGCTGAACTCAGAGCCTCAGCAGCCCGAACAGCCGCGCTTCTGCACGAACTCAATCAATGAATCCGCACTATCCATTCGTTGCATCCCGCGCTGCCCACCGTTGTGAATATTGCCATGCCCGGATTCGTGAGAACTGGGAAGCCTACATCACAGGGAAGAGCAATTGATGTAGGAGAACGTCACATATCTAGCTGTATCTCGCTTTGTGTCCTGTAGAATCCTGAACCGTTCCTTTTTGACCTGTCACGACGTTGGCGGGGTTTTGAGGTGTAAGGTATTGGTATAAATCTTTACTTTGCTGCCTCAAGGAGCTGCACGTTCCCCTTTTTCTAGGCTGAAGCCCAACTGCCCGAAGATATCTGCAAACTGAAGCACCGCTAATCCCTAACCGTCGCCCAATCTCTGCCGCGCTGAGTGAAGGCTGTTGCAAGTGCAGCACTCTGGCTCGATTGCACAACCATGCCGTGTCGTAATCCCTAACTCTACCCATATCCCACCTCCACTAGGGCGTAGGCTGCCCCTACAAGTGATATGAATCAGCTTCCACCCAACTGATATTTTTGACCACCGAAAATCTGGTACGTTAAGCATTAAACTTAAGCGTTGAAGCTGTCCTGAAGGCCAACCCAGAGCCAGGGAGCCAATCAGGAAGCGCTGACCTTGTAAGTGTGCATTAAGCCTTCACCTAAAAATTCACCTAAAATTAAGGACAAAAATTATCTATAGTGTCTGAGCAATTGCGGCAAAAGCACAAAGGTAAAGTTGCCAGTTTTTACCCCACCCTGGTCTTCTACCAAATAGATGCCCAAATATCATGCTTTGTTTTTCTGTAAAGGGCAACGCCGACCGGCATTCATGGTTGTGTTGCAAAAAGTAGTGGTAGTCTGGTGAAGGTAGTATTTGTACTTACTGTCTCTCGCCCAGCCCACCGAGTCCATGAACCCCTCTTCCCCCCAACAAGAGTGGCGTCACTCCCAATCCGACATCAGGAAAGCTATGCGTGCGGTGGTATCTACGCTACCCGCTCTTGTACCGCAATCTGGAAGAAATGATGCGCTTTGAGGGGTCTGAGGGTAGATCAGACGACGGTGTATCGGTGGGTGCTTTTCTTATGCAGCGGAACTTGACAAGCGATGCCGGGCTGATCTAAAACCGACGAACGACTCGTGGCGGGTTGACGAAACCTATATTGAGATCAAGGGCGAGTGGAAATATCTCTATCGGGCTGTAGATGTCAGTTGGCAACACCATAGAGTTTATGTTGAGTGCCCTCCGGGATGCGCGGGCGGCAGAACGATTCTGACACCAGGCAATGAATTCTACGCATAACCAGAAGCCGCGAGTCATAAATGTAGATAAGAATGCGGCTGATCCCAAAGCAATTGACTCACTTCAAGCGAACCAAACTCTCCCCAAAACTACTGAGCTACGACCCATTAAGTACCTCAACAACACTGTGGAACTTTCTGCATCGATTCATCTCTGGGACTGGTCAATCCGGGAATGGGATGCGGGATCATTCAACACGGCGAGGCGAACCCTGAGCGGTTATGAAGCGATGAACATGATCCGCAAGGGACTTGCTTCAAGGTGTCGAAACAGGCGACATCCGAACTCAAGTAGAATTCGTGTCTCTAATTTTTGGAGTGGCGGCTTGAGCGTGAGCTGATTGTAAGGATTGCTCTGTCCTTAAAAAGTTGAGGCAACACAACCCCATTAACGGCTTGCTCACGCAGATACTTTGAAGGGCTCTAGCCTGTCAAGGAGAACGAACATTGCTCAGCTCACGCCCCCTAACCAACCCCCGCTTAAGACTGCCCAACTCGGACAACCTTAAGCGCTAGATTGCGTAGGGGAAGTTGTACCAACCGTGCGATAGCGCCCTCTGGCCAATCCCCGCTCACCAAACCCGACGCTCATACAACAAGTGCTCTAGCCTGGTTATGGCAAGGAACAATCATCGCGCTCTATTCCCCTCCCCCAACCCGCACCCCTTGCTCACACTCGCACTTGTCGATAATTGCTTGTCCACACTCAGCAAGATCGACAAGTGCTCTAGCGTAAAGAGGATGCGCTTGGCTCTAGCCGTTGGCACTGCTATGAATGGCGCTCACTGCGTCCCCAAGAGCTGCCTAATTGTTGGCAATGCTAAGAACAGTTCCAGGGGTATATCTTGGAGACTGATAAAACCGTAGCGTTCATAATAGATTTTAGCGGCTTCATCCTTGGCGTCAACGAACAAACCGATGATGCCAGCGTTTTCTGCAATCACCAGAGTTCGTTGCATCGCCTCAATCATCAAAATTTCACCAAAACCCTGCCGTTGACAGTCTTTAGCAACAGCCAGCCTTGCTAACCTGACACCAGGGACACTTTTCGGGTACTTTTTGGCAAGCTGCAATGGAAGCTTGTCGGCACGGACTTCGCATAAAGACAAGGTAAAAAATCCCAGCACAGACTTTGGCTGCTGTGTATCAACAAGAACAAAAGTGCGAGAAATTCCTTTGTGAATATGTTGTCGCGCTGTCTGCCGCAAAAACTGGTTGAGTGCCTGGCTACTACAATCAAAAGCGTCACGGTCGTGAGATTTGCCTAGTAGTTCAATGACTTTCACCGAAAAAAGCCTGGTGTTTTCTTGCTGCTGACTGTAGCCTTGAATTCGGCGCTGGGGGATTTTCAAGCAGAGTGAATATTCTTAATGCGTCTTGCTCAGACAAAGAAATGATCCGCTCCTCATCCAAAATCCTATGTGCTTCCTTAAGGGCTGCTTGTACTAAGAACTGGTTCAAGGTAGCTCCAGAGATTGCTGCGGCTCTTTGCAGGGTTTCCCGCACTTGAGGAGGAATCCGTGCGGTGAGCCGTGTGTCGTTGCTATCAGCTTCAAGCATACAGTGTCCTATCATTGCTTCCCCATTTTAATTGAAGTGGTGACATTTTGTCACCACGATTGCTAAGTGGCAAAAGCTTTCTGAGAGATGAGATGATTTGCCGATTCATTTGTCTCAGCGAAGCCTTTATCAGAGAAACGCACGCTATTGTTAAGGGAAAGGCTCACTCTGTCCCTCTGGACTATCGATTTGTCTATGGATTCCAACCCATCAAAATCTGGACGGGGTCGATCTGCTGCTGGGCGAGTTCGAGGAGTCATCCTATCGCCTCAAGGGTGGCAGAAGTTTCAGACGGCAAAACAGCAGGCAGAAGCGGACGAAACCTGGGGTAAGCACTTCACCCAGGAAGATCTAAGCGATCGCACCGGGCTTGCCCTTAATACCCTTGCCCGAATTTTCAAGCGCCAACTGGGGGTCGATCGCCAGTCCTTAGAGTATCTCTTCCAGGCGTTTGGGCTGGCATTAACGAAGGCAGACTTTACATCTGCTGTATCATCATCTGAAGAGTCGGAAACCCGACGGGAAAATCCGCAACAGGACTGGGATACTGCGGTGGATGCCTCGGTGTTTTATGGACGCGAGGCAGAACTGGCGCAACTGTGGCAGTGGGTTGCGGCTGAGCGCTGTCGCATGGTCGGGTTATTGGGCATTGGGGGTATTGGTAAAAGTACGATCGCCGTCAAGGCTGCGCTTCAGATGCAGACGGAATTTGAGATCGTCGTGTGGCGATCGCTCGCCAACGCTCCACCGCTAGGCGAACTCCTATTGAGTCTGCTGAAGTTTCTCATGCCGCTCTACGGGGAAGATCCCATCATTCCCACCTCACTCGATGAAACGCTCTCGAAATTGATGCAGTATCTGCGATCCCGTCGGTGTTTATTGATTCTGGATAATGCTGAAATCATTTTGCACAGCGAGCAGGCAGGACAATGGCGATCGGGCTATGAAGGTTACGGACAGTTGCTAAGAGCCATTGGCGAAACGCCCCACCCAAGTTGTTTGGTGCTGACCAGTCGAGAAAAGCCACGGGAAATGGCGCTGATGGAAGGCGAACAGGGGCGGGTGCGATCGCTGACCTTAAGTGGACTGACACCCGATGACGGACGCGCCATCTTTCGGCAAAAAGGGGCGTTTACAGGTTCAGAAGCCGAATGGCAGACCTTGATCAATCACTATGGGGGTAATCCGCTGGCGTTGAAGTTGGTTGCCGCCGCCACCCAGGATTTGTTTAACGGCAGCATTGCAGATCTGTTAACTTATCTCGAGCAGGGGATTCCTGTTTTTGCAGACATCCGCGATTTACTTGATCGTCAGTTCAATCGCTTACCCCAGAACGAACAGAATGTGATGTTCTGGCTAGCAATTTGTCGGGAGCCAGTTTTGATCGCAGATATGCGGGAAAATGTGATTGATCTTGCTTGTCACAAAGGTGTACCAAATCTGGTCAACGCCCTGCTCCGGCGATCACTGAGCGAAAAAACGGATGGGTTATTCTTCTTGCAGCCGGTTGTGATGGAATATGTCACAGAACGATTCGTGCAACAGATTTGTACAGAATTTGAGACTTCTCAGATTAACTTTCTGCGAACGCATACCTTATTACAGGTACAAGCAAAGGAGTATGTTCGAGAGATTCAGATACGATTGATTGTGCAGCCGATAATAGAGCGGCTCCTGTCTGGCTTTGGTAATGTGGCAGCGATCGAGGCGAGAGTCAGACAACTACTGGCGCAACAGGGAAAAACCCCAGGGTCCGTTGCAGGTAACCTGATCAACCTGCTGGTGCAGCTTCAAGTAGATCTGCGTGGCTCTGACTTTTCTGATCTCGTGGTGCAGCAAGCTGACTTGCGGCAGGTTAATTTGGCAGGGGTCAATTTTCAGAATGCCGCTTTCGCGAAGTCTATCTTTTCAGAGACATTCAGTAGTGCCATATCGATCGATCTTAGCCCAGACGGTCAAATCGTTGCAGTCGGCGATACAAGCGGCTTGGTGTATCTGTGGAACATTACGACAACTCAACTATTAGCAACCCTTTCCGGGCATATAGGTTGGGTCTGGTCGGTTGCCTTTAGTCCGGATGGCAGAACGTTAGCCAGCAGCGGTACTGATGCTTCGGTACGATTATGGGATGTGCAGAATCTATCTTCCGAGCCAGTCCAAGTTCATTCACAAGTATTGGCGGCTAGCAGCGGCTCAGAAGGGACTTCAAGTCGGTGCTTACGGGTTTTAACGGGGCATTAAGGTTGGGTTTGGTCGGTGAGCTTTAGTCCCGATGGTCAACGCTTGGCAAGTGGCAGCCATGATCAAACGGTGCGAGTGTGGAATCTGCAAGGGCAATGTCTCCATGTCTTAGAGGGGCACACACAAAATGTTTACTCGGTTCATTTCTCCCCCGATAATCAAACCTTAGCCAGTGGCAGCAAAGATACCTCCATTCGGATCTCGAATGTGATCGCTGGGGACTGTCTGGGTGTATTGCAGGGGCATCCCAGTGGAGTTCGTTGTGTGCGATACAGCCCGAACGGTCAACTGCTAGCAAGTGGCAGTCACGATGGGTCCATTCAACTGTGGAGCGGGCAGCCTCATGCCAACAACCGTCAGTCAAAGCCCCATTTCGAGGTGCTGTATGGACACACCAGTTGGGTTTGGAGCCTTGCGTTTAGCCCGGATGGTCGTCTTTTGGCGAGTGGCAGCGACGATGGGCCCCTGCGCCTCTGGAGTGTCCAAGACAAACAGTGCATCAGCGCTCTGTCGCGGTCATACTCATGATATTCTCGCCGTTGCGATCAGTGCCAACGGTCAACTGCTGGTGAGCGCCAGTCAAGATCAAACCGTGCGGCTGTGGCATTTGCACAAGGGGCAGCGCCTCAAAACGTTGCGCGGACATACCAGTTGTGTTCGCTCCCTGAGCCTCAATCCTAGTGGTCAAACACTCGCTAGTAGAGGTCACGATGAAACGATTCACCTGTGGTCTTTGCAGTTTGATGGCGATCAATCACCGCTTCGCCCCTACAAAACCTTTCATAGAGCGACCAGTTGGACTTCGGCTTTAATGAATTGGACTTCGTGTTTAAGCTTTAGCCCTGATGGAAAAACCCTGGCGACCAATGGGCAGGATGGCTCAATTTCAGTGCTGGATGTGCAAACAGGGCACCTTCATCAGTGGTTAGGACATAGCGCACCTGTAGCAGCAATTCTCTTCAATCCCAGGAGTCAAACCCTGGCAAGCGGTAGTTATGATGGCACCGTGCGACTATGGCATGTGCAGACTCAGCAATGTCTGCCAGAGCTGCGCGGTCATGAGAGTTCCATTCGGTCGCTGGCTTTTGATGCCAGTGGACAACGCTTAGCGAGTGGCAGCTTTGACCAAACGATTCGGCTTTGGGATGTGCAAA
>CAXUIG010000137.1:9196-16283 GCA_964250845.1 uncultured bacterium
AGGTGAATGTTTGCAGGTGTTGCGGGGTCACATCGGCGGAGTGTAGACGATTGCCATCAGTCCTGATGGTCAAACCTTGGCGAGTGGCAGTGATGATCAAACCATTCGCCTGTGGAATCTGCAAACGGGGCAGTGCCTTCAGGTATTGCACGAGCATACGAGTTGGGTAACTTCTGTGATCTTTAATGCCGATGGTCACATTTTATTGAGTGGCAGTGACGATCGCACGATAAAACTATCGGATGTGAAGACAGGACGCTGTATCAGCACGTTGCTGGTTGATCGGCTCTATGAAGGCATGAATATCCAAGGCGCAACCGGGTTGACTATAGCTCAAACAGCCACTCTTAAAACATTAGGGGCATTGACGTAGCTTGCATGGAGTGTGTATGAACATTAAAGCGATCGCACGTCCAGATTCAACGAATTCTCTTGTGTTCGATCGTGTCTAACAACTGATGAAAGGCGTTGCGCGAGCGCGCTATTTCCTGATTCACAAGTTGCTCGACCCATTCATCCAAAGAAATTTCCATTCGCGATCTGCTTGTCAGAATTTGTTCAACCCGTTCACTGTCAGTCAAACTCGTGGGCAGGAGAGAAACCTCACGATACATATCTAGCGTCGATGGCGATAGCATCATCACTGTTTCAGAAGCCGCTAGAGTCTGAAGATAACGCCATGCAGCTTGAGGCGGAATTCCCGTACAATCCCACACCAAGCGAAGTGGCTTTGCCCTCTTGCCTAGCGAGCGCCAGCGCTCACTTTGACAGAGTTTGCGATAGTGTTGGTACAGAAGCCTGACTTGCATTATACCGAAAGATGTCTCTGAGTTAGCGATAAGTGGATCAATCACAAATCCAAACGACCAATGGCAACACTGGTAAAACCAACAACCTCACTCACCGATTCTCCTTGCTGAATCAGCCTCTCTAGTCCCCTGAGATAACCATCAAAGACCTGCTCATACACGATTGGAGAAAACACTAACGTTGCATTCACATTGACGCGATCACCAATCAGTTGTTCAATCACCGGCAGCATCAATTGAGTAGCTGGGATTCTCAGCAACAAATTACTCCACCCGACCGACTGCCAGATTTTTTGCGCTGCTGCGATCGCTGTTTCAAGGGCAAACAGCGTGTCAGGCGGGAGGTCAATTTGAATATAGCCATCACTCCGGTGGGTTTGAACATGCGTTTGTTTCAATAAGTCAGCAGCTAATTGCAGGTCTGGCACAATCAAGTAGTCATAATCCGATTGTGCAGTCTGACTCATACCTTGCTGCGCCAGTGTAGTGAAGTCGCGATCGTACTCCTGCCTTTGAATTGCCGCTTGTAAGCTTTGAAAGTTTGATCGGGCACCCCTTAAACCATCCTCCTCAATGGACTGCTGCAACTGACCACTGATCACCCAGCTTCGCTCATACTCATCGAGCCAAACTGATTGCCCCCGTTGTCGCAGCGATTGTAACAAGTTCATAGCCTATAAATCTCGCAGTTGTAGAATGTGACCTCTCGTAATTTTGCGCTCTGCAAAACGGTGAATTCTTAGTGAGTAACCGCCTCTTTCAACTTCAACTGTGCATTGGCGATCGCCAATGCACGGGCTTCATCGGTTTATTTCTGCGGCGCAAGCTGTTTCGACATGAACTCAGTCTGCAAAACTTCTTCAGATTGCACCACTCAATATCTGCCAGTTAAGCCCTAAGTTAAGTTGATTGCCTCAACGCTTGATCGCACCCAATGTTTTAAGAGTGGCTTTTTGAGCTATAGTCAACCCGGTTGAGCCTTGAATATTCATGCCTTCGTAGAGACGATCGACCATCAGCGTTCTGATGCAGCGTCCAGTCTTTACGTTCCATTGTTTAATCGTGCGATCGTCACTGCCACTCAATACAATTTGACTGGAGTTTTAAATAACTAGATCGGAAATGAAGATTAGCAAACGTGACAAATCGACTCAGTAAGCTTAGGCTACTGAGAGTGGAGTACATGTCAGTTGATTTCAGACTTTAAGCTGGCTTTTGACTATGCTGTTTCACGGATGTTTTCGGTTTTTGCGTAGTCTTTTTGACCACTGGATAACGAGTTCTCTTCGGGCGTGGTTGACGCTTAAAAGTGGGTTCGTGGGAGAGTATATTTACGGCTGGAGAGAATTGACAGAGCTACTAGGGAAATTGACCAGATACTAGACTTGGCATTGCCTGATGTTATGCCAGAGGAAATAGCTTTCGACATAACCCCGTAAGGAGGTAAACCGACTTGTTTGCAGTAGCAGCTCGAAACGTAATGTGGGTTGGCACAGCCAATTTTATCGGTTTAGGTTGTGGCTCAAAAGATTGGAAACTTACCAGATCGCATCGACAGTGTCCTTTTCATATAAGCTCTCAGCATAGTTTAATCCTGTTTCATTCCTGTCAGTCAGGCCGCAGCCCTTGCTAAGCATAAGTTTTGCTTTACCTTAGTACCATTAGACTTTGGCCTTAACTCCTCTCTCTGGCAGGCGCGGATCTGCTCCTCCATCGCCGACTCTATCGGGTTGAGATGTCATTCAGCACAAAAATCCCTCCTTTCAACTCAATTAAGTCCCATGGGTGGGGCGAGTTGTTGGGATCACGGCAGGGGTGCATCATCATGTATTCGTCACGGGTGGCGTAGCGATCGCCCTGTGAGGTTTGGATACAGATTCTTGTGATCGTGGTCTACTCCTTGTCTCCTGTCCGGTCTGTTCGATCACGGTGGTTCGCTGTTGACTTCCCCAAAGCGATCGCGCTTGATGCCGTCGCTCTTTATTGCGTATGGCAGGTAGTTGGCGTTAGCCAAGGAATGTCAGGCGTGACGCTAGGTGCAGTAGCCACAAGTACCACTTCGCCCAAGGCATTAGTTACCCATCCAGTGGCTTCCACAAGCGGCGCGGGTTCGGAACTGGTCGTCTTGGTAGAAGTAGCATCACTAGCGTGATTTTCTTGGCTGGGAACTGTTGTACCTAAATCTACTAGAGTCGGCTCACTTCTGAGCGCTTCTCTAGGAGTGGGCGGCAGTCCACCACGACCAGTGACAACAAATTTACCGCCTCGTGATCCCACATCCGCTGGACAGCCCTGAGCAATCAGCCCGGTGACATCGACTGGCTGCACTGGCAAGTTGACTAAACCAAAGCTTGGGTTGATACCTAGCGTGTTGATTTGCACAGTGCCACTGAACTTCGGGCCAAGGGTAGAACTAGCAGTGATGTCACTTAATGGTGTATCTTGCTGCCGGAACTCTGTGCCAAAGATCCCTTGGGCATTAATGATTACCCGCCCTCCAGGGCCTTCATCTGCATTGGCTCTGATGTCGCTATCTTCTAGGGCAGTTAAGACACCTGTTTTGATGGTGATATTGCCGCCAGTGGCTGTGCCAGTAGCGCTAGTGGTAATCTTGCTGCTATGACGTAACAATAAATCTTCAGAGTCTAAGTTAATATTGCCCTGCCCCGCTCTAGTTTCAGCGCTGAGAACTGCTCGGTTGTCCAGTAAGATGGAGGGAGCCCTGACTTCTAGATGGCCTGCTGTCCCTGCTGCTAACCCTGTTTCTACACTACCTACATCTACTACAGCTCTATCTCGAATAATTAACTGCCCAGTATTAATCGTTATGTTTCCGGCTGCTCCACCTCCTAAAGTATCGGTAAACAAGCCAGCCGGAACCCCATTTGGTGTAGTGCCAGACAGTTGCACAGAGCCAGAGGCGTTTACGCTCACATTTCCTCCTCGTCCCCGCCCTGGTATAGTTAGCCCTGAAGACGGATCTAACCTTCCAGAAGACGATGCTGTTACCTGTGCCCCATCTTGGACAAGCAATCTTCCAGTGTTAATTGTTATGTCACCTGCTTTTCCAGCAGCAGCAGTTTCACTAAGCAGGGAGCTGTTCACAAAAAAGGGACGACCTTTTATTAAGAAGAGGGAACTACCAACCACTTTCACAGAGTCCGTGGCATTCACGGTTAATTGTCCCCCTGAACCCTCGGCAACAGTAGAGTTCGATACTTGTGCCCCATTTTGGATAAGCAACTTACCAGTGTTGATCTTTATATTACCCGCATTCCCAGAACCATTAGTTTGAGTATATAAGTGCGTATTAATACCAATTAGTTCTGCGAAATCCGAAGCAGTTACCGTCAAACTCCCTCCTGATTTTCCTGCCCAGTTTGTTGCCAAAATTTGTGAACCACCAGTAAGCATTATTTGCCTACCCTGAAGCTGGATATTTCCACTGGGGATATTGCCACGGGAATCGCCACTGACATCTACGTAAGATGGAATTTTATGCCCATTAACTTGATTTCGTGGAGTAATTCGGATGTTCTGGAATTTCTGGACACCCTCATAGCTCAATGCCCAGCCTTTTTCTGTTGGGTTCAGTTTGACCAAACTATTGTCAGCGACACTTCCTAGCTCAATCTGTCCCCCCGTAGCCGTTAAATTTCCCCCCTCTAGCGCCACATCACCACCTATTAGTGCTAAAGTTTGGCCTGTTTGTACCTCTAAACCAACGGGTGCGGGTGGCATAAGGCTGTTGGTTGCTCCACCTAGACTGGCTTGGGAAAGATTTCGGATGCTCCCCGCATTTGCTCCAAATTGCAAGCCAATGGGAACACTCACCGTCAGTAGAGATGTAGTTTGGGTGGTTGTGGCACTAAACTGGGTACCGTCGGCAAAATTGAGGCTATTGGCTGTAGTCGCTAGAAATGAACCCCCGATCTTCAAAGAGGCATTTGGGCCAAAAATAATTCCATTGGGATTAATTAGAAACAGGTTGGCACTGCCCTTTGCTTGGAGCAATCCGTTAATATTTGAAGTCAACCCACCTGTTACACGGCTGATGATGTTATGAATATTTGGAGCGTTGTTGAAGTTGACTATGCCATTAGTGGGGACAGAAAATTGGAAAAAACTGTGGAACAAATTTTTTCCCCTAGTTGCTCCCCCATTAATCTGGAAAGCTCCTGGGCTTTTGGATGTGACTAGAGAACTTTCCACTCCCAAACTGCCATCAGGTAAAATCTGGGCCAAGGTGCGACAACTAGAGGAGGCAAGTGTTCCACCAATTATTAAAAACCTGGCCAGTCCTAACTGCCAGCACCAATTTCTGTCACCTGGACTCACTTTAGAATTTGTATGCCAAAACAAATGTTTCAGTAAACTAGTACAGATTGCTGCTTAGGAAAAACAGATTATACTAGGTTTTTCCAACAGATTACTTCACAATTTTATAAATCATGAATATTCATGCATAGCAGTATAAAACGCTATCGTGATGATGCCCACTTTATGAAATCCAATTACCACTAGGTGGACAGTCCTCAGGAGGACACCATGACAATGCAATTGTCAACACTTGCTGGCTTTTAGCCGAATCTATAACTGATAGCAAAAGTTCCTGGCCTTCAATTCCTGGCAAAGCTTCCTGAGCTTCAGTAACGCGGAATGTGATTTCAATCTGAGTACCTTCTAATACTCTGTATTTTTTTAGGACTTCATTTAAATTGGGTAAGCTTTCAGACAGTTTATGCTTAATTTCATTTCTTAACTGTTGTAGTTTTTTAGGTTCCATGTTTTTTTCTCATTAAATATAGTATTTGTATTGACTGCTCCTGCCCCAATCACAGTGATTGAAATTGAGTTCAACAAGACTGTACTCAGTTTCGAAAACGTCATTCATTACGGCAATAGAGCCGGACTACTGATAATGGCGTAGATTGTATCCTATGACCAAAACCGCTTTGCCGCAGACCGAGCTACTGAAAGAAGCCGACCAGTGTCACCGGCAAACTTTTTGACCTCTATATATTTATCAAGCTCAGGTTCGTGAATTCCGCTAAATTTTACAAAAGTTTATAATTTAATGGTTCTAATTTAGAAAAAGTGCAGCACCAAGCTCACCCTGCTATTTCGAGTCAAGGCGAGTCTTCCGCCTCGGAGTCAGTTGCCTTGAACTCTGGCCAACTGAGTTGGTGATTCTCTCAATGCGTACCACAGCGCACTTTTCCAATGCATCTAGCTCAAGCAGATTCAAGCAAGCAATCACACCATCCCGGACAACAGCTCTGTCAAATCACGTTGGTGATTGGTTCGATTATCGTCATAAATCATCAGCGTATCTAACTTGGCGTGAGGGCTGAGTTTTTGCACCCGCCGAACATCCCCACCAGTAGCATCAAGCGCCGCTGTAATGCCAGAGTGCCGAATGCGGTGAGGCGACAGCTTTTTGGTGATGCCAGCTGCTACTGCTGTTGCATCCACCACATTATATATAGATGTACAACTGAGGCGATCCCCGAAGCTGGCGCGGTCTAATGAAATGAAAAGCGGCTGATTAACGTTAAAATCTTTTCTCTCCAGCAGCCAATCCTGTAGGGCACTGACAGTTTTGGGACTGAGGGAAATCGCTGTCTTGTGCGAACCTTTACCCTTACCTAGAATCCAAAGTCTTTTCGACTCCAAGTCGAAGTCTTTGATATCACACTGGCTCACCTCAGCTCGCCGCAGGCAGCACTCCCAGAGCAGTCTCAGAATTGCGTAATCACGTTTGCCCTTGAGGGAACCCAGCATTGTACTTCAGAACCAGAGCGATCGCACTGAACCTGTCCAGTTGGAGAAACTGAGCTACCAAGGCCGAGTCAGGTTCTACCCCAGTAGCCGATCAGAAAAAATCTTTCAGGTCTTTGGCATAAGCGTGACGAGTGTTGACACTGCGCTTATCTGCTAGCAGTTCGGCCAAGATATCCCGGTCAATCGCGAGGGTGAAAGCCGCTGGTTTTGTACTCAGGCTACTCATCGACTACTCACGAAAAAATTCTCGGATCTGCCTGGGCGCTGGATCGCACGTTTGTAAGCAGGCCGTGCATGAATGCGATCAAGAAATTCCTTGAGCTTCGGTCGGTTCTCAACCTCTTCGGGGAGCATGGCGACCATCTCGAGGGGAAAGCTCATTTGGATATCGGCGGCAGTGAATTCTTCCCCCGCGAACCATGTGTTCTTACGGAGTTCACCTTCACCCTAAGTGAGGGTATCTGGGGGCGGATGAGAAAACCAGGCAGATAAGA
>CAXUIG010000138.1:0-16282 GCA_964250845.1 uncultured bacterium
CCGGTTCTTTGGGGGGAGGGATACGGCGACGTATGCCCTCCTACCCGACAATTATGCACTTGCTGCAAAGTTGGGACTGGATTAAATCTCGAAAGTGTGAAATTAATTCATGCAGTATCCGTAGTGAGTATATTATACCAGCCGATGCACCACGAATTACTTATGCCGGTCAGTGCAAGTCTCTGACGACAGCTAAGAAATTATATCCAGGACTCAAGGTAGTTCAGTCTCAAGTATTGCAGCAGGTACTAAATACTTTAGAGCAAGCCTTTATCGGTATGTGGTCACAAGGCCGTGGTTTTCCTCGTTTTAAGAAGCCAGGAAGAATGCGGTCTTTTTTGTTCCCGCAATTTGCTGAATCTCCAATTAAGGGAGAGGAAATAGAACTACCGAAACTAGGGAGGATAAGGATTAGGCTTCATCGTCCAATACCTGATGGATTTGCTCTCAAGCAGGCACGAGTGGTAAGAAGGGCATCCGGCTGGTATGTGATGCTGTCATTGTTTTGTGATGTTGCAGTGCCCGACATAAATCCACATGGCCACCCATTAGGGATTGATGTCGGGCTAGATGCATTTGTGGCTACTTCAGATGGAGAGTTGATTGATAGACCTAGGTTTTTTGTGGATGCTCAACACAAGCTGAAATTAAGGAGTCTCTGCGGGGGAGTACTCCCCCGCAGAACCTCCGCGCTGAATCGAGACGTTTCCAGAAAGCAGAAAGGGTCAAAAAATCAACAAAAAGCCCGACATAGAGTAGCTAAACATTATGAAAAAATTGGCTTACAACGCAAAGCTTTTCATCTTAGAATAGCACATCACTTGTGTGACATAGCACGAACGATATATGCTGAAGACTTAAATCTCAAGGGACTGGCAGCAGGCATGTTGGCAAAGCATTGCCTTGATGCTGGATGGGGAATGTTTTTGAATATTCTCCAATGGGTGAGCTATAAGCGCGGCGTCTACTTTGAAAAGGTAGATGCTAGAGGCACTAGCCAACTCTGCCCAGTTTGTGATGCCGAAGTCTCTAAAGATTTAAGTGTTCGTATTCATGAGTGCCCCGAATGTAACTACAAAACTAATCGTGATGTCGCCTCAGCTCAAGTTGTATTGAAGCGAGGGATTGCAGCGACCGTGGGCATAGGGTCAAGAAGTCTGTGGAGCTTTTGTGAAGAAACTAAACCTGCCGTGAAGCAGAAACGCTCGGCTGCGAAGTCGAGAAGCCCCCGCCGTCCCGTTTAGGGCGGCGCGGGGAGTGTGTCACTAAACAGATTACACAAGTACAAGTGTTAATTGCATCAGCAGTAAAACTATGAGTTTGGTTGACAAAATGATTATGAGCAACGTATTACATTAATGGTATTGTTGCGTGTGAGATTCAGGAGAATTTCTGCTTATTAGCTAGCATCTTTGATATCGCATTCCTGGGAGTTGGGACACCAAACCCATAAGTTCCAACTGCAACAGCGAACTGGAGACAGATCCCGCAGACATACCAGTTTGTTGCACAATTAAGTCGAAGGGCATAGAATCTAGGGCGATCGCTTCCAACACCTGCTTAAATTCTGGTGACAGCAACGCTTGCTGCTCCACTAAGCGGGGCGGCTCAACTAAATCGAGCTGTGGCATTGCTCCGAGCATTTCCAACAGATGACCTTCACTCAGAATCACCTGCGCTCCTGTGCTCAATAGTTCCAGACAACCGAGCGATCGCGGATTATCGAGTGAACCAGGTAGGACATAAACATCCCGACAAAAATCATTAGCAAAGCGCGCTGTAATCAAAGCACCCGATCTGGTGGGAGCTTCCATCACCAGCACCGCCCGGCTCATTCCGGCAATAATCCGATTGCGGGCGGGAAAGTGAGGACGATCTGGTGGTGTCCCCGCCGCATACTCACTCAGGGCTAATCCCTGATTCAGAATTTGTTGGTAAAGATCCTGATTACGCGGAGGATATACTACATCCACGCCGGTGCCTAAAACTGCCAGCGTCCTTCCACCGGCTTCTATACAGCCGCGATGGGCTTCCGTGTCTATCCCATCTGCCAAGCCAGAAACAATACTAAAACCATTTCGAGCCAGAGCCATGCTAATTTTGCGCGTCCAACGTCTGCCATACTCCGAGGGGTTGCGGGTGCCGACAATGCCAACAAGCGGTGTAACGCCTTGATTTTCTTGCGGTTGAACTTCACCGCGATAGTACAGGAGTGGAGGTGGACTGGAAATCTCTAGAAGCAAGCGGGGATAGCCTGCTTGATCTGGAGTCCAGAAATTGGGGTTTTCTTGCTCGTGCTGTTGCAGGAGTTGTTCAGGATTAATGCGCGATCGCTGGGCTGCCACTACTTCAACTGTCTGAAACCCAAACCCTTCCACTTGCCTCAGCTCGGCATAGCTTGCTTCCCACGCCGTCGCCAAGCTACCAAAGTTCTGTTGCAGGCGTCTGAGCAAAACTGGACCAATTCCACTAATTTGCGACCATGCTAGCCAAAAAGCCCGTTCTTCTTCCAATCATCCTTCCTCACGCTTGCTCGTCTAAAGATTTTGCTTTATAAGCTAGTTAAAGTAGGTAATTAGACGGAGTGCAAACACTCAGGCATCGAGGAAGCGATCGCAAAAGCTAGCGTCGCCGCTTTTCTCATGCCCTCGCCGAACTCTGTTCCTTCAAATAAGCAAAAACAGACTTATCACCAATGTCGGGTGGAATCGGTTGCACCGCCTTGCGGAGTGCAAACACGACAAATAAAACAGCCCAACTGGCGAGCATTACCCGTTCCCACTCGACTGGCAAGACGCCCAGCAGATGTCCCATTAGCAAAACCGGCACCAGAGGCGTGAGAACTTTCGTTTCTAGCCGGTTGAAGCAAAAAGCCTCTTTGAAATAAATCCCAGTCAACGCCGCGAATAGGAAACCTACTCCAAACAGTGCAGCTGGGTGGTTGTAAACGGTTAGAGCCAGAGGTTCACTACTAGAGAGCGTCAACGCCACTGCCGCTATGGTGCCGATCGCCCAAAACACTTGAACGAGTCGGTGCAGCGCGGCTAGATAAATATGAATCGTGACTAGGCTGACGCCCAATGCTAGACAGAAACAGGCACTTAAGGGAGTCAGTGCCTGCAAAACCACGCCGGTTTTTTCTAGCAGTAGCAAAGCCGTGCCCAAAGCAAAGCTGAGGGCAGCCACCATCAAGCCAGCGCGGTAGATGATCACACCAGTGCGATCGCTCTCGGTAATGGTAAATTCGCCAAACTGACCCTGATAAACCACAGGTTCAGATGCTTTTAGCTGAGTCATGTTTTGCTCCTATAGCAACTAGGCAACAAATAAGCCTGAGTTAACGACGGCACCGCTCTTCGGAGCTTTAATATTATAACACAATTTGGCGTATTACTTCCTTAAGTTAACATAACTTCCACCCTAGCTCCCCAGTCCACCTGTAGTTGGGACTGGGCGTTACCCCCATTGACAGCAATTTCTACCCAGCCATGACTGCCAATCAAGGCTATGGGACTGCCAGCTCGACTGCATCTGTAGGTTTGACCCCCTGCTATGGTCAGCCCAGCTGCCACTGCCAACCAAGTTTTGCCTTGAACGTAACTACCTGGAATATTGGTAATTAAGTTGCCGAAGTGATCCACATACTGAATGCAACCAGCGACACTGCTGTCTGTTTGAGTGCATTCAGGTATAGCTAGTTCAACTAAGGTATCTGGGTCGATTTCTAGTCCCAGGTTTTTTAGGGGGACACCGCTGGCAAGATGCGCTCCTACTGAGGCAAAAATGTCGCGTCCGTGGAAAGTCGCACTCTTGTCAGGAGTTCTCCAATAATGGGGGTTTGTCAGTTCCACAGATGCAATCAGCTTCGGTGGCAAGCCCCCTTGGGGCATCGCATCCCGACTCAGCACACCACTAAATATACCATTATCTGGCCCCACCAAGAACCCATCTGTCAATTCCACTGCCACTGCTCTTCTGGTACTGCCCACACCTGGATCGACTACGGCGACATGAACCGTGCCAGATGGGAAATAGGGGTAGGCATTCATTAGACAAAACCTTGCTGCCGCGATGTTTTGGGGGGGAATCTGGTGCGTCAGATCCACCACGGTTACAGAGCAATTGATTTGGGCGATCGCACCCTTCATCACCCCCACATAGACATCGCTCAGGCCAAAATCGCTCAAGAGAGTAAGGAGTCTGGGTTCACACATCTCTCTAACGACATAAAAAAACGCCTGCATCAGCTTTACAAACATCATCCCTAAGATTCTGTAGCTATTGTTACTATTTCTCTGTTATGTTATGATAAGAAGACAAAAGAGCCTGGAGTGGAAAAAATGTTCACATTGAACAGAGATAAGCAACAACGTTTGCATAAAGCAGCCCAAGCCCATCGCGCTAATATTCAAAAAAGCCTACAGCATCGCCTGGAAGTAGCCAGAGCCAAGGGGGACGAAAGCTTGATTCGCCAGTTGGAAGCAGAAATGAACTATTACAACTGAGTTAGCATTGCCGAAGCATAACCCCGATCACATCAACATAAAAAGCTTAAAGGCGACGCTTAGCGTCGCCTTTAAGCTTTTTGCCTCTACCGCCAGAATTACCCACATCGTGAATGTGTTTTAGGTCGGAACGATGTCAGCAATTTTGACGGCTATAGGTCGCCGTTGCGAAATGCCAGCACAAAGATAACCACCGGCCCAGCAATCATAATTAGCCCGACCGATACCAACTGAGCAACTACTTCCCAGTTGATGCTGCTTAACCCATTAAAAAAACTAGATAGAAATTCCATTTTTCCTCCCAAATTGACCCAAGGTGTTGGATGACTCAGCTGCAAAATTCGAGATTGATCTTAACTCAGCGATCGCCCATCTAATTTAATTTACTTAACAAAACTCTAACAAATCAGATAAAACTCTAAACTCCCAAATTTTAAGTGCGTACTACACCAAAACCGCTAAGCTCAAAGGGCAAGCAAATCATAACTCGATTTTGAACAATGGCAACTTGGTGTTGTGTAAAGCAATGTGGAGCCTGCTGTCATCTTGACCCGGATGAGCGGCCAGATTTAGACGAGTATTTATCACCAGATGAACTGGAGTTGTATCTCAGCATGGTGGGAGAAGGGGGCTGGTGTGTCAATTTCGACCACACGACGCGAGAATGCCGGATCTACTCAGACCGGCCTGGTTTCTGTCGCGTTGAGCCAGAGGAGTTTCAGCATTTGTATGGCATTCAGCCGTTGGAGTTGAACGATTTTGCAATTGAGTGTTGTCGGCAGCAAATAGAAGGGGTCTACGGCGATCGCACTCTGGAAATGCTCCGTTTCAATCGAGCCGTTGGTCTTTGATCTCATCCTTAATTTTCTTGGGGGGTTGATATTTGTAACCAATGTCTGAGAAAATGAAAAGAATATGAAAAATAACCAGCGCTCGGACTACTGCCTGTGAAACTTTCATCTGAACCTTTCAGCCTTACTACCTTAGAGGCTCCTCGCCTGAGTGCGTCTTGCCAGTCAAGTGAACCAGAGCAAAAGCACGCTACTAACTGCTCCGGTGTTGTGGCTCCTCTATGTCAGCGCCTTGGAACCCTGGAGCAAGCTCAAGGTGTTCCAAGCGGGAGTCAAGAAGCTAAAGAACAGCGCACCAAGAGGGGAAAGAGAGGGGCAGGGGAGGTGTTCGGATCTACGTTTTTGACAATCTTTCTGGCAGAATTTGGTGACAAAACTCAGCTATCGACCCTGCTGATGAGTGCAGAATCCCAATCGCCGTGGGTAGTGTTTGCCGGAGCCGCTGCTGCACTGATAACGACCAGTTTGTTAGGCGTTCTCTTGGGTCAGTGGCTAGCAAGCCGAATCGCTCCTAAAACTGTGGAAACCGCAGCTGGAGCGAGTTTGCTGCTGATATCGGTGCTGCTGTTATGGGATGTAGTGCAGTAAGGTTAGTTCTATGGACTGGCATCTTTTGGGAGTGAGTTTTATCACAGTTTTTTTGTCGGAATTAGGCGACAAAAGCCAACTCGCCGCGATCGCGCTGAGTGGTCGTTCTGAATCTTCCCGCGCGGTATTTTTCGGTGCAGCTGGGGCGCTGTTGCTGACGAGCTTGCTGGGGGCACTAGCGGGAGGATGGACGGCTGGGCTGTTACCGGTTCGTCTGGTGAAAGCGATCGCTGCTGTGGGATTTGCCCTACTCGCTGTACGTCTGCTATGGCCTGAGGCTGAGGAAGAGGACAATGGGACAACCCTCCCCATAGATGAGGAGGGCTTTTAAATTAAGGGGGGTCTTGAATTTTGCTCTTAAGAGGAGGGGGGTGTCCACCCTCCTCTTCTTTTGGCTAATTTTGCTGTCGGAAGCACCAGCCCAGAAGCGTGCCACCAGCAACTAGCTTCGTAGCTTCCAGGAGCCAGTAACCCATGTGCAGCTGGTTCATTGTGGCAGGAATTTCAACAGCTGACTCGAACAGATTCAGATCCACTCCTGTAGCACACATTTGCGGGGTTAAGAAATAAGTATCAATCAGAGATACAGCCACCAGTAGCAGGGATAAAACAATAGCACCACGACGCCATTTAGTGGCAGCAAATTCATTTCTACCAAGAACCAACACACCCGTCAACACCAAGGCAGCAGATAATAACTCGATGCGATTAAAATTCCAGAAAATCAGATAGCCTGCTGTAGCAAACCCAGATTGAGTCATCATGCCTGAAACATAGAGACTGGGCATAATTACCCATTCTAAAATAATACTGCTACTGAGCCAGAAGCCCAGAGTCAACATGACAATGGTCTGCCAGATCGGTCGCTTTAATTGCAGGCTAGAAACAGCAGTCATATAATTTCCTCTGATTTATTCCTTATTTTTACCTTAACGAGTTGGTTTTGTAACCAATCTGAAATATCTTTTAAAACTCAGCGATTAAATCCAAGCATAATGAGAATCGTTACTTCCAAAAATTTCTTAACAATAAGAATTGTTAACTCTTCAAATGTGGAGCAGAAAACCTAACAAGTACTTATGCTTAATAAGTTTTACGTTTAATTCTGTGTCCCAATGGTACTGAATTGCTTTAATGTAGTAAAGTTTGCTTTTGTTCAAATTCTAATAGCCTGTATTTGACAATGCGCGTTTCAACTGTGTTAGGCACAACCCTTGCCTTAGCGGTAGTTGCTGCTGCGTCTGCTCAGGCGATTCAGCTGGCAGATGGCACTGTCTACTTTAAAGATCCTCCCCGGCTCGTTGCAGCGAAGACAACCTTCAAAGAAGTGAATAAGTTGGGCGCAACGTACTATTTCACCCTGAGCGTACCGGAGAATGCAGGAGAACCCCTACAGAGGGTGGCGATTACCCAAAACGAGGGAACAGAGGACATAGGGTTTGACCTAAAAGACACCAGGGCTTTTGTGGGGACGGAAAGGGACAAAGGGCCGCAACTCGCAATGGGCGGGATGACGAGAGAGCGCAAGACGCATACAGTCTCGGTGACGTTTGACCCGCCGGTTCCCCCGGGCAAAACGATCACGATTGGACTGCGCTCGGTGCAGAATCCGGAGTTTTCCGGTGTCTACTTATTTGGCGTCACGGCGTTTCCGGTGGGTGAGAAATCCTACGGTCAATTTCTTGGCTTTGGACGGCTTGAATTCTACAGCAACGGTATAAACTTGTTTAGCTTCCCCTAATTTCCAACTGTTTTCTATACTTTTGGATAGATTGAAATAGCCGGACTCACCGAGGAAATTAATTGAAGGGAAACACTGCCCGTACCAAGTAGCTATGGTAGACAGACTCGCTGAGCAAATAAACTGACTGGAAATACTCTACTGTTGTAATGCCAGGTGAAGAGGAGAGGAAATAAGGATGAACATAATATACCCAGCTCAGGGAAGACTTTTGCGCCCGATGGCGCTGTTGCTTACAACGCTCCTAACGCTGCCGCTTTTTGCTGGCTGCGGCGGTTCCAAGAGTAGTGCTCCGCCACCGCCGGTTGACGACACGCATGGTGGAACAGTGTCGAATCCTGCCAGCAGAACCCCACCCCAGGCGAAGCAGGGATTGTCGAACCTGCAGAAAGGAGCGATAACCTTGGCCGGAGCCGCCGCACTTTACTACCTCTACAAGCAGCATCAAAATTCGCAAGGGCAGGGAAAGAATGGGCAGTACTACCTCTCCAAGAACGGGCGCGTCTACTACCGCGATGCCCAGCATCGGGCTCACTTTGTAACGCCACCCCAGGGTGGAATTCAAGTCCCGGCGTCGGAGGCGCAACAGTACAGTCAATTCCAGGGATATAACGGAAGTCCCTCAGGCCGCACCCTAACTGGGCTGGGTACAGCTCCGGGACAGTAACTCCTGCCGCCTCAGCCGCGTTGCAAATATGCGACGTATGCCGCAGGCGCGATCGCGTGATGGAACCAAATAAAACGGCTATGTGGAATATGTGTGACATTTATATAGCCGCTTCAGGACGAATATAAAAAGGAGATAGATCATGGTAGATGGATTTTTGCGCAACCTAAAGGATGCCCTCCTCGGGCCCAGTGACGAGGAAAAAGAGCAGTCTGGTTTTGATCCAAATCAGGTTCGCCCGGCGAGTGAGGACCCCTACGGCGACCCAGCATATCAAGAACAGTTCGGCAACGTCCGCCCGGCGAGTGAGGACCCCTACGGCGACCCAGCATATCAAGAACAGTTCGGCAACGTCCGCCCGGCGAGTGAAGACCCCTACGGCGACCCAGCCGACCAGGAGAACACTTGGTAAAAAGAAAGCTTTCTTAGGCAAGGGGCAGGGGCACAAGAAAGAGGGGGTTAGATCTTTCCTTCAACGAGTCCGCTTGTGAGCGGTTTTTCTTCTCCCCGGCTCAAGATCCCCTACCCCTTCTTCACGCAGGTGGCCTGCTTGAACGAGGAGGGATTCAGCAAAGGCGATCGCTTCAGTGGCAGACTCTCCACTAGCCAGAGTCGCTAGTTCTTCGCGGCGAGTGGTGAAGTTGTCGAGCGCCGTCACACGGACAACGGTACGTATGTCGGGGTGTTGGGGGTTAGCTAAGTTGCCGTTGGCTTGAGCGATGATGTGTTTATCCACTCGGAAGTGACGGTCTGCCATCGCGGCGACGAGGGGCTGGTGGGTGACGCAAAGAACCTGATGGAGTTGACTGAGCTGGTGTAATTTCTCTGCGATCGCCTGCGCTACGCGCCCCGAAACCCCCACATCAATTTCATCAAACACCAGCGTTGCACCGGGGTCTGCTTGGGAAAAACAGGCTTTGAGCGCCAGCAGAAAGCGACTCATTTCACCCCCAGAGGCAATTGCCGTCAAAGGTTGCAGTGCCTCTCCGGGGTTAGGGCTAAACAGAAACGTAATCCGGTCTGCCCCGGCGGCAGTTGGCGAACTAGGAGCAACTTCAACTTGAAACTGCACCTTCTCCATCGCCAGGGGCCTAAGTTCTGCCACCAGCCGCGCTTCCAGTTGAGCAGCAGCTGTTTGACGCAACTGGGTCAGTTGAGAGCAGGCTTGGGTTAGTTTGTCCTGATACCTGTTCTCCTGCTGCTCCAAGGCTTCGAGCGATTGTTCACCTGCATTGATTTCTTCCAGTTCCGCTTGAATGCGCTGGTAGTATGCGATCGCCTCTTTGAGCGTGGGGCCATACTTGCGACAAATCTGCTTCAATTCCCGAATGCGCTCTTCTACCGTTTCCAGCCGCTGGGGGTCAGCTTCCAACCCTTCCCCATAAGCACTAATTTGCCACCCCGCTTCCTGCACCTGAGCCAGGGCATCACTTACCAAATCCAAGATCCTTTGTAGCTGGGCATCGTATACTACCATGTCACTCAGGGTTGCCTCGGCCTGTCCCAATAAGTCTGCAGCCGCTGGGGTGTCATTATCGTTTTGGTAAAGTGCCTGGTATACTTTGTAGCTCAACTGTTGCAACTCCACAATATGACTGAGGCGCTGGCGTTCAAGCTCGAGCTGCTCCAATTCAGCTGGCTCACTCAGATTCGCCGTCCTTAGTTCCTGGACTTGATACGTTAGCAAGTCGAGTTGCTGTAGCCGCTGGCGCTCAGATTGACGCCGTTTCTCTAAGTTAGCCCTTGCCTGTTGATAGCAGGCTGCAACGGCTGCAACAGCTTCCCGCTGCTGGACGTGAGCTGAACCACCGTAAAGATCGAGCCAGTCACGCACTTGAGCAGGCTGTCCGATTTGAACAGTTTGCCCTTGGGCAGTAATTTCGACCATGCGATCGCGCAGTCGGGTCATCAACTGCCGGTTGACCAGCACCCCATTCACCCGCGACCGACTGCGGAGGCTACCCCCAGACGCTGTAATTTCCCGGCTACAGACCACTGAGGCATCATCAATCAGCTCAATTTCCTGTTCTTCTAACCAGGCGTCTAAGGCTGGGTCTAACCTAAAACTGGCTTCTACAACTGCCCGGTCTGCACCGACGCGAATTGACCTGCTGGTGACTTTACCCCCCAAAGCAGCATCAATCGCATCCAGGATAATCGACTTTCCCGCGCCGGTCTCGCCTGTTAAAACATTTAGACCCGCGCCAAATTCTAAATCCAGCTGGTCAATTAGGGCAAAGTTTTCAATCCGCAGGGAGAGTAACATGGAGCCAAATTCAGCGTAAGGGCAGATGAGGATGGTCGCAACTCAGTAGATATTAGTAACAAGAGATAACAATTACAACCTGCGATTGAACCGAGCCATTAGGAGTCTACCAAACTGGCGTTGAGTGTGACTTGGCTAAAGCTAAAACTTTGCTACTTGGTTTCACTCCAGGGAGGCATTTCTCTTAATGCCGATATATTGATACAATACTTAACATGGTGACTCCGACGCGGTTGCAGATTCATGAAAGTTAAGACGGTATCCCCTGCCTCGATCCGGTTTGAAACAGAACCAGTGAAGACAACGCTAGTGCCACATGAAAAGGTCGCAACGGTAGCAGCTCCGACTTTAACAGTAGTAGAGGAGCGACCAAAATACCCTCAAATCATCGCACCAGGTGCCCAAACACAAGAACTGCGGTATGACCCCGCGCAAATCGCCGCGCACTACCGCCAAAAGCCGCTGCAAGTCTTGAGGCGAATCCTAACAGTCTTGTGGCCATCCATCATCTTCGGTTTAGGTCTGTGGTGGGATCGGCAGCGGGGCCGCGTCGGAGAAAATCAGCAGCTAAGACGGGCAATCCAACTGCGGGAACTGTTAACCCAATTGGGACCTGCCTATATCAAGATTGGACAAGCCCTGTCCACCCGACCGGACCTAGTTCCTCCCCTGTACCTGGAGGAACTAAGCCAATTGCAAGACCAGCTGCCTCCGTTTCCCAACCAGATCGCTTACCAGTTCATTGAGCAAGAACTCGGCGATCGCCCAGAGCAAATCTACGCCGAACTATCGCCCCAACCCATTGCAGCCGCGTCGTTGGGACAAGTATACAAAGGCAAACTTAAGACCGGTGAGACAGTCGCCGTCAAAGTCCAGCGCCCAGACTTACGAGAGCGCATCACCGTGGACTTGTACGTACTGCGTGGACTCGCTGCCTGGGCCAACAAAACCTTTAAACAAGTGCGGAGCGACTTGGTAGGCATTTTGGATGAATTTGGCGATCGCCTCTTTGAAGAAATGGATTATGTCAACGAGGGACAGAATGCGGAGCGATTCGCCCAGCTCTACGGTCACCTCCCAGATGTTTATGTACCTCGGATCTACTGGGAATACACAGGGCGTCGCGTCCTAACAATGGAGTGGATCACCGGCACCAAGTTGACCCAGGTAGAAGCACTCAAGGCCCAAGGCATCGACGCTCGTCAGATAATTGAAGTGGGTGTCCAATGTTCCCTGCGGCAGCTGCTGGAACATGGTTTCTTCCATGCTGACCCCCATCCAGGTAATCTGTTAGCCACCCCAGAGGGCAAGTTAGCCTATCTGGATTTTGGCATGATGAGCGAGATTGATCTCTATCAGCGGTATGGCTTAATTGAAGCCGTCGTCCACATGGTCAACCGCGACTTTGAAGGTTTAGCCCATGACTATGTGAAGCTAGGATTTTTGACACCGGACACAGACCTGACTCCGATTATCCCGGCTTTCGCCCGTGTCTTTGGCAATGCCCTGGGAGCGAGTGTAGCGGATCTCAACATCAAAAGCATCACCGATCAGCTGTCGGAGCTGATGTATGAGTATCCCTTCCGTGTGCCTGCTTTCTACGCCCTGATTATCCGCTCCCTCGTCACGCTGGAGGGAGTCGCCATCCATATCGACCCCAACTTCAAAGTGCTGTCCGCAGCCTATCCCTACGTCTCCAAACGACTGTTGACCGACCCAGCGCCAGAATTGCGGGCGTCGTTGCGCGATCTTCTATTGAAAGAGGGCAGTTTCCGTTGGAATCGCTTGGAAAACTTGTTACGAAATGCCCGTAACAGTCAAGATTACGACTTCAACCAAGTGACTAATCAGATGCTAGAATTTCTGTCTTCCGAAAGAGGTGCTTTCATCCGCAATTACCTAATAGATGAGATTGCCAAAAGTGTAGATGCTCTAGGTCGAAATGCCTTACACACCATCACACAGACGCTGCGTGAGCGCTTGCTTGCAGCCACATCGGGGCAGCGCGTGGGGTTAGAGGTTCACGAAACCCCTGGGGCTTCCTCGGAGCAACAACAAACTTTGGATAATCTCAAACGGATTTGGAATATTCTTCAGGAAACTCCTGGCTTTGACCCAATCGGGCTATCATCTCAGATTCCCCAGCTGCTGCTGAAGCCAGAATTTCAGCGACTAGGTAAGCTTGTTGCTAGCCGCTTAGGTCAACGGGCGATCGCGCGGCTGATTCGTGAATTGTTAGTTCCGCCAACAGTGCCTCAGAAAATTGTAGATTCCATTTAAGGCTATTCCCAGTGGTTGCCGCTTTCTTTTTCCCGTTTAAAACTTTCTTCTAAAGCTTGAATCTGTTCCCTACGAGCTTCCAGCTCTAGGGAACGACGGGCGAGTTCTTGGTTTTGCAAAGTGAGATTTTGCCGCCACTGTTCTGCTCGTTCGGCTTCGTGTTGCAAAAAGGTCGGGGTAATACCGCTGGTCAAGTAAGTTTGCACTAGCTCCAGCACCCAGGGAGTGGCATCTTGAAGGCTCTCGATCTCCCCCGTAGGGGAAAGCTCTAATAAAACAAGCAACCCCTGAGTCAAAGTGAAGGTCTTTGCCGCAGGAATGACCACTTCCTCAGCCATCACTGCCCACATGTATTCAGCTTCCTGACGCGCCAGTAATCGTAGCTCTGCCTTGCCTGAGAGTTTTTGCTTTTGTACCTGAGCCAGATGTAACATTTATTTGGTGATACATTTATGTTTAACTTTAGGTTAAACTACAACCCCACCAGCGCTTTGATGCTTTTTAGCTCTTAGGCTGCCAATTTTGTCCGACTTGGTAAAATTCCGTTGAAATATTACCGCACCTCACACCATGTCTTCACGCTTGACTACCTTAGGGAGTTAAAGGGACAGATTTTAGCTTGCCGCTATTTTGCAGTCAATAACCTGAACCGCGATTTTATCGGCACCAAGGGATTTTCAGTGATATTCCAGCGCTCTGGAATTAGTGAAGTTGAACACCGCTTTCCCTTTTTCAAACCCTATTTGAGCGTGGCGCTCCAGCCTACGTGTAACGCCTTCTATCTTAATCCACTACTGCTACAGACGGGTTCGCGGGTAGACCCCCACATCGACCGCAGTCTGCGCTCCTACTGCAAGACCATTGAGCCTCCAGCTATAGTCAGCGTTCTTTATGTGCAAGTGCCACCAGCTCTGACAGGAGGCGAGCTAGTACTACGTTGCCACAAACGCCAAGTAGGCTGTATCCAACCCCAATTAAACACTCTACTTTACTTTCAGGGCGATCTAACTCACTCGGTGAAGGAAATCACCAGCTCTGTTTCTACTCGCCTCAGCCTGGTTTGCGAGCAGTACAGTCTTTTGGAAACTGAACTCCAGGAAATCCCGGAGTTTGCGATTGAGTCTAGAGCAAGCATCAAAACTCTAGTCCCTCGATTTTCTCATCCCTCAAACTTTTGAACAAAATGTTGAGCGCAGTCTCCACCCAGAATTTTTTAATTTGGGTGGGGTTAGCGAAACAATATACTGGATAAAGCGCTTGTATTTGGGGTGGTATGATGTTATATTCATTGCCAAGGTACGGCGGCATTAAGTTGTACGGCACGACCCCACAGAACCAAGAAAACTTAGGATTATAGGGTTCTAGCAGAGATATTGTTACAGTACGCATCAGAAGAGTAAAAATCTTAATGCGGTATAAGAGTTTTCACTCTTAAACTCCCTGACAGAAATTGGTAGGGAGGGGCATAAAGGCTAAAGTTCCTGATGTCCACCGGGAATGGCGGGGGAGCGATACGGTAACAGGACGCTCCTAGAATCCCCAACCAGATTGCTTGCTTTTTCGTTGGGGTTACCATTCAATCAGGAGGACTCCTTCGAGAATCCTTTGAAAACGTAGTGATAGCCAGCCCCAAGGCTAGAAGAAACAGAAATGCTCCCAGTATGAAGGGGACTTCCGGGAAGGGATGAGGAGTTCCAACAGAGGTGAAATACCCAAACAAGTTAGTTGCTATTAGAGGACCAACTATCGTAGCCAACGCCGTCTGACTTGCTAGGGCTCCCTGGATTGCTCCCTGCTCTCGAGCACTCACCAAGCTGGATAGTAAGCCTTGTGAAGTTGGTTTGACCGCGTAGTCAAAGCCATTGAGAACAATCACTCCATACATCATCCAGCCTTGACTGGGTAGAGCATAGAGCAGATAGCCAATCAGGCTTAAGCTTAGCCCAGCAATAATAGTTCGTCTCTCACCAAACTTAGCAACGACAGGGCGGATGATGCTAGCCTGCACAACTGCTGTCATCGTTCCAAGTAGAGCTAGGGATAAACCAGCTTGAAACGCTTCCCAGTGAAACTTGTAGGTGGTAAATAAGACCCAAGTGCTAATAAAACATTGCAGTGCTAAGTCGCTACAGAAAATAACCGTAGCTAAGCCAAAGATAGTCGCGTGCTGACTCAGCAGCCCTAAAGAACCAATAGGATTGGCGGCACGCCAGGAAAAATTACGACGGTGTTCCGGCTTGTGAGACTCGGGAATAACCAACAATCCATAGAGCAAATTCAAAATCGTCACGATCGCCGCAATCAGAAAAGGGATTCGCAGACCCCAAATACTCAATAAGCCACCCAGAGCCGGTCCAATCACCCACCCTAGTGAAAGAGTCGTGCCGATTAACCCAAAATATTGAGCTCGGTTTTCAGGTGAGCTTATGTCCGCAATATAGGCAAAAACAACTGCTAAACTGGCTCCAGTCAGACCGTTGAGGATTTGGGCTGTGAAGATCCATGGCAGAGTGGGAGCCAACGTCAGACCCAGATAGCTGAGTCCCGTCCCCAATAATGAAAGCAGCAGTACTGGTTTGCGACCAAACTGATCTGACAGGGCACCCTGAATTGGAGAAAAGACAAACAGCATCAGGGCATATGTAGCTGTAAGTGCTCCAAAATAGTGAGCAGCAGTGGAAACATCGCCGACTATTTGATTAATGAGTTTGGGCAAGATCGGATTGCTCAGCCCAATACCCATCACATCTAGGAATAAAGTAATCAGAACAAATACAAAGCCAGGCGGAAGCCTGTTGGTCATTACCTTCTCCTTTTTATGCACCTACTTTCAATGGTATGGCTGCAGCCTACTCGCCTGAAATGATTTGACCGGCACAAACGACTCGCGGTAATAGATTGTGGCCGGTCTGTTTACCCACTCAGATTATCGCAGATGTGGCCACGCAACGCATTGATGAACCGCATACATGTCTATGCCTTCCAAAGTGACAATTCCAAATCAGGCTTTTAATCCGATAATGGCAGAAAGAAAATTGTGATCAAACCTGGTATGGTAACAAACAAGCTCATCAAAAAATAATAATCATAGCCCATCCATGTCTGTAGGTAACCGCTGAAAAGTCCTGGAATGAATATGCCCATCGACATCAATGCCGTTGTAATCGCATAATGCGATGCTTTATATTCAGGGCTAACAGTACGCATTAAAAACACAGTATATGCTGATACACCAATTCCATAGGAAAGCTGTTCAAACCCATTTACCACATATACCCATATAATGCTTGGTCTATATACTGCTAAAATCCAATACATCAAAATAGCAGAATGTAAGGATTCAGGTTTGAGGAATTAGAGAAGGCTTGGATACCTCAGCAAATA
>CAXUIG010000139.1:0-16229 GCA_964250845.1 uncultured bacterium
CAAAGATATTTATGTATACTTAATTTTTTTACAACTCATTTAGGACTGCTATAGGAGCGAGGGCACTACAAGAAGTAAGGCGATCAATTGCGACCTTGCGATCAAATCCCTTACAAGGACGATCCTTGGAAGACGCGTTCGCGGCACTAATCACTGACTTCCAAACCACTAATGGAATGACTCCGAACTATACACTACAGCTCTCCCAGCCCATTCCGACTGAAATCAGTACCGCCCTCTACCGGATTGTGCAAGAGTCTCTCACCAACATCTATAAACACAGTTCAGCAACCCAGGTGAGCATTCAGCTTCAGCAACGCTACAACACCCTGCATCTTCAGATTGTCGATAACGGACAGGGATTTGACCCAGAGCGCAATACGACCGGATTTGGACTTCAGGGAATGCGAGAACGAACCGCTGCCCTCGGCGGACAGTTTCTTCTCACGAGCCAACCCGAACAAGGCTGCCACATCACCGTATCCATTCCGCTACCCCAGCCAGTGCTATGACCGATCCCAAAATCCGGCTCCTGCTCGTCGATGACCAAATAATTATTCGTCAGGGCTTGAGAAGTCTCCTTGAAGCCAAACCCGATTTAGAAGTGATTGGCGAAGCCGAAAATGGGCAGCAAGCCATGACCCAAGTTGCAACCTTGCAACCTGATATTGTCCTAATGGATGTGCGAATGCCTGTGATGGATGGTGTGGCGGCAACACGATTAATTCACCAGCAATTTAGTCAGATCAAAGTGCTTGTATTGACGACCTTTGATGATGACGAATACGTCTCCCAAGCGCTCCGAGTTGGGGCACGCGGCTATTTACTCAAGGACACCCATTCCGATGACCTTGCGGCTGCCATTCGAGCGGTACATAAAGGCTATACGCAACTGGGTCCAGGTTTAATGGAAAAAGCCATTGCGCCAGCGCCTGCTATGCCAACTCAGCCGACTGATTTACCGCCTGAATTGGTTAAACTAACACCACGTGAGCGGGAAGTCCTAAGTTTAATTGTGGCGGGTGCCAGCAATCGCGAAATTGCAGAAGCCCTCTATATTTCAGAACGAACGGTGAAAAACCACATCACTCACATTCTGAGTCAGTTGAATGTCCGCGATCGCACTCAAGCAGCGATGTTCGCCAGTGGATTCTTGCAGGGCAAACGCATCTAAATTACTCTTGACAACAGGCAGGATTCGTGAATCAACCAAGAAGCAGGATTTATCGCTCAACTTACAGCGTATTCCATTGAACCCCTTTTATCGGGGGGCACTCGTCACAGTTGTCGGAGCAATTAGCTTCGACATTAGTAGTAGGATTAATGACCCTAAATGGGTCGATGGATGGCAAGGCTTTTAAAGTTTTTATTGAACATTTTTTAGTGCCAAACTTATAGGATGGTGCAGTCGTTGTTATGGATAATCTCCCAGCCCATAAGTTGGCGTTGATTGAACCCTTGATTCAATCGGATTAAAGCCAGTGTCCTGAATTTATCACCTTATTCTCCTGACTTTAATCCGATATAATTATGGTGGTCACAACTAAAAGCCTTTTTACGTCAGTTCTCGCCAACCACTACCAAAATGGTTGACGTACTGCTTGCTACTGCACTTGATGCGAGTTAATATTAAGCACTTCAAAAACTGGTTTACAAGCTGCTGTTACTGTACTTCATAAACCTGGAATATGCTGTATCTGTCAAGCAGCGTGAGTTCAAGTCAAGGTAACTGTCAATAAGCAAGGATTAATGCAATTGAAACTGGGCTTATTGACAAGATGCGTTTGCCCTGTGGATTCTTGCCCTTGTTAGAACAACCGGATTGAGCGCGTTGGCTTTTGTCCAGTGAGCGCAGTCCGGTGAGTTACACCTACTTCCCACGTGGGCAGCAGAAACGTCTAGAACCAACCCGGCGACGAGGCAGAAGATTGAGGATTTTGGGGCTAATTCAACAAGAGAGTCAGTTTTGTCTACGGTAAGCGTGATGGGGGCGTAACCCATTGATTCGTACCTAAAAATGATGGAAGATGTTGCCCAGAGCGCTTCTCAACACCTAGCTAAAACTGGATGCATCACTGTAGTAGTCCAAGATAATGGCCCCATCCATACTAGTTCTAAGGTGCACTACTCGATGGCCTGAATGGGAAAAGCAGGGACTCTACGTGTTCTTTTTGCCCAAATACTGTTCCGAGATGAATCCGATTGAGTTGGAATGGCAGCAACTCAAAATTCATGAACTGGCAGGACTTATGTTTGATGATGAACTAGACAAGCGCCTATGCCGTCATGGATGGAGTAGAGGCTCTCTTGTCAAGAGTGAAAATACACCACGCCAGCGTTTTAAATTTAATTCCGTTTCCTCTCCTTAAGATATCTTTACATAGTTGTGTGTTTTCCCGCCTACCTACTTATCCAACAACAGGGTATTTTTTAATTTAATTAAGCGCTCTTGTTCAAAAGTGTTTCCAATTTCTCACTTATCATTAGGATTTCCAAGGGCTTATTGCGCTAATGAATAAATTCCGAGGATCAGTTCCAACACCTGTGTCATCCGAGGATTTCCAATTTTCCTCTGCCTAGAGTGATGAAAGAGCGATATGTGTTATTGAACTGCGGTTTCGTGTATGTTGTTTAATGCGTTAATTGCACGTTGATCTTGCGGATCTTGAGCCGTACCCAGTTCATCAGGATGAGTGGACAACTCCTGTTGTTGCTGATTTGTGAGAAAGCTGACGATATTTGGGGTAATGCCACGGTGATTGATATCCAGTCCCGCAGGTGTGTAGTAATGGGCGATCGTGACATTGATTCCAGAGCCATCCGAAAGCGGATTCACCGATTGCACTAAGGCTTTGCCGAACGTCTGAGTACCGACGACAATTGCACGATGATTATCTTTCAATGCACCCGTGAGAATTTCACTCGCACTGGCTGAGTTACCATCTACCAGAACGGCTAAGGGGCAGTTGGCCAAAGCGATATGATCTGCCTCAATTTGTTCAGCAGATCCATCACGATCGACAATCCGAACAATCTTGCCCTGATTCAGCCACATTCTTGCGATCGCGGTTTCTTCATCCAACAATCCTCCTGGATTGCCGCGCAGATCAAGCACAAAGCGATCAGGATGTTGACGAGTTAGAGTTGTGAAAACGGAGGACGCGAACAGAAGACATTGATAGTTCTCCAACGTAGTAAAGTGACTAGATTTAACAGATTTGTTGCTCTGTACCTTCTATGGAAGAGATTGATACCAGGGAGACGGATGGAATTGAGTGGTCATAGTAGAAGTTTCTTAAAGGTCAAGCGGATGAGAGCGTTTTTCTCGAAATAGACGGGTCATGTAAATTCCGGTGATTAACAAGCCGAGTAATCCAAGCCCATTGATAATGGGGAAAAACTCATCAAGCCCAAAGGTTTATAAGGTATGAAGGTGAATGAGAAAGCCTGCAAGTTGGCGTTGATGAAAGGCTTTGGCGATCGGGAAAGTCATTCCAGTAATCACAGTCAGCAGTAATGGCAGCGCGCAAAAGATCGCAAGCCAACGATGATATTTCCGAAACAAACGATTCATAACTAATCTCGAGAGAGGATTTGTTGATAATGTTCAATGGCGAGCACGCTGACGGCAGAGATGTTGAAGAAAGCAATTGCTGCTGTGAGATGTAAGGAGTGTAGCGGTGCTGCGTTCCTTGGGAATTCGCTGGGTAACGTTGTTCAATACTCAGATCTTAAGAGCGGCGCTGGGTCGGTTGCATGGGGCAATGCTCCCAATGTGCTCCAGGACAAAAGTCCCATTTTTGAGATTTGAGAGAACGTTTGGCATGAAAAGATTTATACTTAGTCGCTTTGTTAAACGACGATGGCAGGTTGTGTCGCAAAAAGTGAAGGAGCATGAAAACACCTTGCCGAAAGCGGTTGAATTACGGCCAAAAAAGTATCTAAACAATGTGATTGAACAGGAGCATCGAAACATTAAGCGGATTGTCAAACCGATGATGGGGTTCCAATCTTTTAACACCGCCAGAAGAACTTGGAGCGGGATTGAAGCGATGAATATGATTCCTAAAGGACAGGTGAATGGAATCGAACAAGGGAGTAGTGTGTCTCAAGCGCGAAGTTTATCGAAAAACTCTTTGGGGTGAGCGCTTAAGACCACGCGAATGACACGGTTCGTTTGTCGCTAAAAAGTTTTGGCGACACAACCAGAAATGCTTAGTGTCGTGTAAGACAAGTTTTTTGATTTAGTCGCAGCCCGTAGAAACAGGCGAACGGCATGGTGACCAGATCAGATCTACTTCGTCACCAAGCATCCTGGGTTAGAAAGAATCGCCGTATGAAATCAAATCTGATTGGGTCTGCCACCGGGATCGGCGTGAATTTATCGCCGACCTCCATCACCGTCGGGAACTGAGTATTGACAGCCGACCATGCCGGGAGAGCCTTGCCGTTGGGGTCTCCGTTAGCCGCGAAGTTGAACCAATAGGAGGACATGGTATCAGCTATCCTCCTGTCCTCATCGGTCCATGGCAGGTCGGTGGCATACAGATTGTTGAACACGTAATTGATTTCCGACCCGTGGTATGCGCCCCTTGTGTCATGGTCGGGACCTGGAGGCGAATGCGTCCAGAAATAATTAAAGACTTTACTCTTGGCGGCTTTCTCCCACTCCGTCACCCAGAGAAAAGTGGAAACGCGCGAAGTATCTCGAGCGGCGGCGTTCTGTGCCAGACCAGCCTCTTGATCCGAGGAAGCGGGATAGAGTTTCAGGAACTCACCGGCCCGATGGCCGTATTTCTGCTTTACAGCGCTCAGAAACTTGTTCAGCTTGACATTAGGCTGAGGCTGGGCACCACTTTCATCGAGGTTGTTGCCGGTTAGAAACGGCACGTCGTTCTGCAAACCCTTGGCGTAAGTCTGGCTGTAGTTTAGAGGAATCACCCAGCCATCAACGACTGGACGAAATAGGGGCGGTGGCGGGTTTCCATAAAAGCTCTCGTCGTCTGCGTTGTTGCCTTCCAATAACTTCTGCCACGACAAGGTGCGTAACTCCTTTAGGGAGTGCACGCCGTGCGCCTCGGCATACTTGACACCCGCGTTCTCGGCAGCTTTCAAAGGTCGCCAGGATTCTGCCAGAGAGCGAAGTTCAGGATCGTTCGGGAAACGCGCACCGCTCTCGGCGATGGCTCTTTGGTATAAGCCTTTTGCCAGCGGGGAATCGGACAACATCAGGACGGAACCCGCGCCAGCCGACTGACCGGCGATGGTCACGCGATTGGGATCGCCACCAAAAGCGGCGATGTTTTTCCGCACCCATCGGAGACATGCGATTTGATCGAGCAATCCGTAGTTGCCCGACGCATTGTGCCCGGATTCCTTGCTCAACTCGGGTGTCGCCAGAAAACCGAAGACACCGGTCCGGTAATTCATCGTTACCACGACCAGCCCCTTGCGAGCCAAGCCCTCACCGTCATAGATCGGCTCAGAACCCGCGCCAGCGTTGAATCGCCCACCGTAGAACCAGACGAGTACCGGACGCCGCTCGGCGGAGGAGGTCGCTCCCGTCCAGATATTCAGGGACAGGCAATCCTCGCTCATCGGGACCTGCGAGCCGCGCTGCATCTGCGGACAGATGCTGCCAAAATGGTCGGCTTTGCGCACGCCCCGCCACGGGATCGGCGGCTGCGACGGTCGCCAGCGCAGATTGCCGATGGGCGGAGCGGCGTAGGGAATACCCTTGTAAACCGTGATGGAAGGCGCTCGGCCCGGCATACCGGAGACCAGACCGGATTCGGTCCGAACATGTTTGTTCATTGCGGCTATTAACGGACTCGGACCAAGCATTATCGCCGATATCAGAAGAAGCGCATAGACAATGAGTTCTGTGACGCGTGAACTAACCTGATGTATCATAGTGTTTCTCCTATATCACTTGAGAAGTCGTGATCCAGGACTTCTCAAAGTGTCATTTCTGTTTTTTAACCTTGTCGGCAAGCCATGCGCTACTTTACGAAGTAAATCAGTATCCCCTTGGGCGGTCTCTGATTCTGCTCAGCAAGCTCCTGCACTGTCTCATCGGTGCTCCCAACATGGAGACCATCGCCATTCATTGCAGCGAAAACCGAATTCACATTTTTGCCAAATGCCTTCGCAACATCGTTCGCACTTGCTTGAGAGAGTTTATGAATAACTTCTCGTGGATTAACTTCGCCGCTCGTTTCCTTTTGACCAAAAGCAAAGAAACCGACAACTAAGATGATCGGTATCAGGAGGCCGAAAACACGCCGATCACGAAAGTGATTGAGAAGCGGCCTCCAATTTTGGATGATGTGAACAATTGCAGCCGCAACCATGACAAGCCCAAGCCAGCCGTGAATTTGCTCTAAAACATGGTTCTTAAAGAAGAACTTAAAGATCACCCCCGTGATACCGACGATCACGAAAGTAAATCCAACGCTTGAAGTGACGAATTTGCGATACCTGTTCATAGCTACTCCGGCAAGTGGTGATTTTCAGGATCGGGAATCCTCCGACGACGCCGCGATCAGACGGCGCACTTCGTTCCGGCAATTTTCGATAGTCAGACGGACGCGGCGCAGCAGTTCCGTTTCTGGATCGCCTCGCAGCGCGCCTCGAACGGCACGCGCTAGATACTCCAGTTCCTCTTCGATAAAACCGATCTCGGCGCGGGCAGCAGCAGCCGTGGGTTGCGCGAACTGCGACCAGAAGTCCGTCACCTTGTCTACGTGTGCGGCGAGTTCACGCTGTCCCTCGTCGGTCAGGTGGAAAACACGACGGTCGCCGTCTTCCTCAGCCTGAACCAGGCCTGCCTCGGCTAGAAACTGCAAGGTGGGGTAGACAACTCCGGGACTCGGAGCATACTGGCCGCCGGAAAGCTCCTCCAGCGACTTGATGATCTCGTAACCGTGTTTCGGTTCGTCGCGCAGCGCATCCATCAGCAGAAACTTCGATTCGCCGCGTCGCGCTCTGCCGCCGCGTCTTCGGTGGTGGTGACCGCCGTGATCGTGGTGATGGTGGCCATGACGCCCACCGCGCCTTTCCTGTCCTTCGTCTTTCATAGCGATAGTCCCCTTCTCTAATAGAGAGTATAAAGTACTATAAAGATATATCTTGTAATTATCGTAGATCTCAAGGGTCATCGCAGAGGATTTCGGAAAACGTACGCTAAGGGGCGATCGCACGAACGGCTCAAAAACGTACGCTAAGCTGCTTCCAGGAGGGTCGGCTAACATTGGGGTGTCGCCATTTGTAACAAGCTAAAAACATGTGAATTTTGTCAATACGTCCAATTGTAGAAATTGGACCAACGCGAGTGTTGGTGTCACCTACTGGTAGTGACCCGCAAACATCGGCACGCAAACCCGCTTTCCAGGGTGATTTTGAACCCACAATAAATGCAAATAAAGGGGGGTTCAAACCCACAATAAATGCAGATGAACCCACATTATTGCAAACAGCTCACAAACAAATCTGTCAAAACCCACAATAAGTGCAAATAGCAGTTTTATCGGTTGTGTCGCCAAAACTTTTTAGCGACAAACGAACCGTGTCATTCGCGTGGTCTTAAGCGCTCACCCCAAAGAGTTTTTCGATAAACTTCGCGCTTGAGACACACTACTCCCTTGTTCGATTCCATTCACCTGTCCTTTAGGAATCATATTCATCGCTTCAATCCCGCTCCAAGTTCTTCTGGCGGTGTTAAAAGATTGGAACCCCATCATCGGTTTGACAATCCGCTTAATGTTTCGATGCTCCTGTTCAATCACATTTGCCAATCCCGGATTAATCGGAGCCAATACCAGCCCCCGGATTTTTAGGCTCTCCCAAGTCAAGGCGGACAACTGACCAGCCACAATTCGACTCAATCGCTAGATATACATCTTTAATGGCTTGGTTGACCAGATCTAAAGCTCTAGAACGCTTGAACTCACGAGAATCACTCTCCACCATCAGGGCAGCACGTACTAACTGTAACCTCCACACTAGCTGGCGCAGTTCAGGATAATGGTTCCGACCAGACTGAGGATGTGGAGTGGCGGACGGGTTTTGGGAAGCAGAAACACTAGGAGCGGTGTCCAAGCCGGCAAGTATTGCTGGGATAAATCCAGCATTATTCAGATCAAATTCGCTCAATGACATCGGAAATTCCTTTAAAAGATTGCACTCTTATTTAGTTGGACTGGTCCTAAAGGCTCAATGGCTGAACTCTTTTGGTATTCGGCATTCCAAGAATCAGATGCGTTTGTTCTGGATACCTTTACTCCGAGGATTAAATTGCCCTCCGAATGAGGCGAACTGCTGAGTGAATATGATATTCCGCTCGATTGCGCCATCTCGAAGCATGGCCGTTATCTTCTTCCTGAGATATGTCATGCTGTGCGCCGCTTAAGAACTCATATACTTTTCGCAGTCGGCCCCTGCGATCCAGTCAGGTGTCAACCGCTGGGTGGTCGTCAATATCCTTGTGGTCAAGAACCGCTGCCCGGTCGATCTCTGCAATCGCTGCATACCAGTCGCATTTCTCTGGTTACGTTAACCCCACCGGGCGCGTTTGAGAAGTAAATATTTACTCTCCTTGTCTGTAATTCCAGCTTGTTTCCGAATCTTGTGTAAATACCACAACTAGGACACTCAATCCCTTCACCCATAATTCTAAGTTGCAGGCGGACATATCCCTCGATATAGGAGCAATTTTCAACAGTGATTCCTGGTAAATCTAGTAGATAATCGAGGTGAAAGCTCATAAGTTTACTCGTAATATTTTCTCCAGGTTACACCACAAAGTCAGGAGAGCCTGCGAGCCGGGATACTCCCTATCTTATCGGCATTGAAAACGTTGCTTTCCTTGTCGAGTCCTACCAATTTTAATAATATCAGTACCATGACAATTGGGGCAGTGGATAAATTTAAAAAGCCTTGGTAATTATTATCAAATTTGTCTAATCATTAGAGCAAAAATTAGTGCATTACTAGGTTTTAAACGCCTCACTTTTGTCAACTTATTTTGCTGGACTGGCGCTCTAGTACCATCACGCTACGTGCATCATTGATGGATTTATAAATCAAAGTTCTGAAATTAGAATATTCCTCGGCACTGTAAACATTGTTTTTGATAAGTAAGTAGTGCTTTACAAGAATATATCCACTGCCTATTTCATAGGTACTTGTATATGTTCCGGCAGAATTAGAGAAATTTATGTTTTCAGGTATATGGCTAACTTTATAGCTAGCAGGGAGCACGATCTTATATTCCCAATTAAAATTACTGGCTCCTACAATAATTGGATACAAGCGCTTACCTAATGCAATATAATCGCGAAAGAGACCTGTTTGTTTAGGGTCGATGCCGACAGGAGTACTAAAATAAATTTGTTGCTCCATATTAATGGCATAGGGACTGCTCCATTTGCCTCCGATTGTTACAGGTTGATTTAGGTGATCTATTTCGCTGATTTCTATAGCTCCAGTGCCTCCTTCAAGAGTCTGAGATAGGAGTTTATTTGCAATTTTATCTGGGGTATCGGACGAAAAATAACTCATCATTGAATTGTTAATATTGCCAAAAAAAGTCAGTTTATTATGACCTTCAATCGCCCCGTCTGGAGAAAATGTTACTACACTTGTCAGGGAATAGTGGTTTTTATCTGCAAGGGATTGTGGGGTATATGCAGTCCGACCTGTTTCAGTTGCAATCACAACAAATTTACCCATTAGATTTGTGTCCAATTCCCCAAACAAGGCAGTTTGAGCCGTTGGATTGGCAAAAATATTATATGCAGGTAGATAGATCATGACATGGTTAAACTGGTCAGGAGCCGATAAGGGCAACTTTTGAAACATGTCTCCCCAGTTAACCAGCACAGGATAAGAATCAATCCCTTTAGCTCTCAACAAAGCCTGCATTAAGACTACATGATCCTTACAATCTCCATAGCCGTTGCGCAATATTTCTATGGAGGTGTGGGGGACAATATCATCTGCCTCCTTCAGAGAAACAGCCACGTAGTGAATATTTTTCGCGCTCCAGTTGTATATAACCTGTGCCGCCTCAATCCCTTCTTTATTGCCTGTAATTTGGTTCGCCAGAGCTTTGATCTCCGGCGTTACCAAAACCTTGTCATGGGATTGACGCCAGTAAATCGCACCTAGTTCTTCCCAAGAGTCCACATTTGAAGCCACGAAAACAGGACCGATATCTGTAGAAGACACCATATAACTTTCAATTTGATGCCTGGGCTGATTTTCAATAACAGCGGTTACAATCCGCTGCTCGCCTTGGGTTTCGTCAGTGACAATATAATTGCCCCGCTTTTTCCACTGAAGCTTCAGTGAGGCGGGCATGGCAATCTTCACCATTTCCTTAACGGTTCGATACTCAACTGATGGGGAATCCAGAACACTAAAGCCGGCAACAGGTGTGGTTTTCTGGGTAAGTTTACACTTGACAAAGGTTTGGCTCCCCACCACGAGTTTTGGAAAGACTACCGTGGTCGTCAAGCTGCTACTAAATCCGGGTGCCGACTCTGACTCCTGGCTAGAACGCGTGAAGATATTCTCTGGAGCCACTTCGATCTTTTGACCGTCAGGCTGAATAATGTATGCCTCTATTAATTCCAGTGATTGGGAGTCGGGATAATAATCATAAGTGGCGCGTTGTTTCGACTCAACACCGCGCGAGGTTAACAAGATATCGCGTTCCGAAATAATTTGCGTATAGGTGTAATCGTGATTGACCTGATAGCTACTCTCGTAGCTGTCGATCCTTATATCTTCAACAAGCGATTGAGGAGAGCTTGGACTCGAAAGTTTTTCCGCTACAGCGGGTACGGTTTTAGGTGCAGTTACTATAGCCGATTTTATCCTTTGCGTGTTTGAAGGAGTGAGTGTTTCCGAGCTCCAGGTTGCTGTTTGCGTAATGCTGGACAGTGCTACACAAATTAATGCGGATGTGAGTAATAGTTTGATTTTTCTCATCATACCTTTTCAAAAATGCTCCCGATGGCTCCCACAGGGCTAAGTGATCGCCGCTCATAATAGGGGATTGCTATACCAACTCCTTCAGGGGAAACGCATCTTAAATTGAATGGCGCTCTTCCGCGAGTTTCTTGCCCAGGGGTATAGGTCATAAGGTACTAGTCGCTTAGAGGATGTCTCTCGAAGTTTCCCCGAAAAAAATCGCTCTCGTAAATCTGACTTTTGCTAACAAGTCTTCAAAGGCTAGTTGAGCGGCAGTAAAACGCGATGGATGTAAAGAGCCGGTAAAGTAAACTAATCACAAGCGGTTAAATCAAAGCAGCAGCTTTCTGGCATTCAGATCGAGCCTCTGATTCAAGTAAAGTCATCTCTATAAAATTTAGGGAAAATGATACACCAGTCGCATAAAAACGAATTTCAAGATCCTGCACACCAATTAGAATATAGAGCAAGTCAATATGCTTCTGAGAAGTAAGAACTGTAGAGCGATACCACATTTTATTTCCTCCATGGGATACAACATCAAATACAAATAATAACTTTTGCTTATCCTTAATTAACTTTTCATGAGGTTGACAGGAAAAATCTATAACGATTTTATACAAACCAGCAGGAATTTCTATGTATGGCCCGTAGGAAACAAGACCTTTACTTCCTTGAGGAATAGTAAATTTTCGCAAGTTTACTTCTTGATTAATAAACCCGGCAACTAAGCATAGCTGCTCTGGATTAACTCTAATTGTCATTTGCCCTGCCAAATAACCTAGGAAGCACTTCATCTGATGGTACTTGTACGTATGCTTGCTGTCTGACTGAGTCTTCGGTAATTGAAAGCCCCAGCCAGCGAAATGCACTATGTATGCTGAGTATGCTGAACTCAGAGATGCACCAGGGTGAAAAAAATAATTATACCGCTTGTCAAGATAGCAAATTTTATATTTTAGTGACCGGGCTTTCCAGTTTAGATATGATTGCTCCCGAAAAAGACCTAGGTAAAATATTTCAGGAGTAACAAACAAATCTTTATGCAATTTACTCACTACAATCACTCCTGAGTTAAAATATCCGGATTTCCAACTTTCTAAATTACCAAGAGCCTTCTGAACTTGCTTAATAGCCTCACTCCTATCAACTAAAGCTCCTTCATTTACAACTCCTATTGCGTCCTCTGGAACCAACTCAAAAATATTGGGTGTAGTTGCAGACACAATTACGTCACAGTCTAAAAACAATACTCTATCATATTGCTCCAAATACTCTTGTATTTTCAGCTTAGTGTAATGAGGTGGAACATGATTATCTGAAAATACATTCTCTCTAATACAGGCAAAATCTGCGCCGATTTTTTCGGAATAAAATCGTAGTGATTGTTGAGAGAGCGAATAAATTTCCTCAGCTGATTGACCGAGAACGAGAGTTACTACAAGATGACGGCTTGTACGGTGATTAAAAATCATACTTGACTTCCAGTTAAACACAATGTAATTAGGCAGAACAAAAAGTAGTGCTTTTGGAAAATGATTTGACTCAAAAGCCCTCTTAGCTTAGGTGGTTAGTTCTAAAAGCAGTAATGTCTTAGATTTATTGATGTTCTCAATCAACCTTCTGGTTCATTGTAAGAATTTGCATTGGCAGCCGCATGAGAAGAAAGTCACAAATCCCACCGTGACCAAAGGGGGAAATCCTACTATGACTTTCGTCATGGGTGACCCCTGACAATCATGAGATTTTTAGGAGTCGGCATCGGGACAAAGCGGCAGCGAAGGGATTCTTCCGTAAGTTGCGATCGCAAGGGTTTGCGCCGCGAGTGATCGCGACGATTACTGCGAGATTAACTTGACAATGCCGAGGATTCAACCCATGACCTTAGTCATAAGGGATATCCCCACTCAAGTCATAGTCGGTTTCGTGACCTTTATCACTAGTGTCTGGCGGCTTCAATTTCTACGATTAAGACATCAGGCATTAAGCCCGTTCGTTCGTAGAAGGCACTAAAGTGCCTTCCGCCTATACTTGCCTCGGTAGTGGATCGCGAAACCTTGGCTGGTACAACAGATGCGGCGAGTAGCCTTTGAATGTTTTCTTGATACTACAACTCGTATTTTCAGTGGATGTGAAGCTGGAAAAAATCTTGGCAAACAAATTTTTACCCACAGGTTCAAGCAGAAAGAGACAAAAAGATGAAGCGTAAATTAGTTGGAGTTCTTACTACAGTTTTGACAACAACTGCGGTCTTGGGCACAGTGGTTGTGTCGCAAAAAGTGAAGGAAATGGTACGGTAAGAAAGCTTTGTCGTTGACGATCAACTTCCTATGTCCACCCCACCTCTGTTCAAATCGCGTCCGGCAGCAGTGGGACATGATTCTGTTGAACGTGCGCTGGCAAAAGCCGCTATGCGCTCTCGAACCCGAGACGAGGACTCGATGATGCAGGAGCGGGGTGTAAAGGTGGATGATTCGACGCTGAATCGATGGGTGCTCAAATACGCGCTCTGATCTGGACAAAAGGATTCGTCCTCATCTGCAACCGACGAATGATTCATCGCGAATGGATGAAACCTACATCCAGGCGGAGTGTCGGCGGGGAATAGCTTGGACTTTATGCTCGATGCCACGGAGGGATGGGAAAGCGGCAGCGCGGTTCTGCCGCCAAACCCTGAAGGCAGACCACACGCAACTGCCACGGGTGATTAATCTGGACAAGAACGCTGCATATCCCAACGCGGTCGAGACGTTAGAGCATGAAAAAACCTTGCCGAAAGCGGTTGAATTACGGCCAAAATGAAGATTATTAATAGCTTGACGCTCATTCTAGCTTGTCTCCTAATTCTGACCGGGCTCGGAAATCTGGAAGCTAATAATACTAAGAACTACGGTTACTGCCACTGGATAGGTAGCACTAAATTCCCTGCCTGTGTTCGTTACAAAGACAAGCGGTAGCTGTAGCGACCGGGAGCGTAACAGATCGGACGGTTTTTGTCACATTTGTAGCATCCTAGAGATTTGGAGGTGTTTATTGAGAAAACAGTCTTAGCAATGCCTAATTTCTCCTTGATTATTCTCAATAAATTTTGCTCTATACTCATACTACAAAACAGTCTGATTTGTTATGCTCCCCCATCAACATCTCTCGCCCGGACGCTCCAACGTGTTGTTAGATCGCGCTTTTGCGATAAATTCACAACTTCTCTACCGCTTTCAGCTTGCTTCTTGCGTAAGTCTGCAAATATCGCCTTCAAATCATAGTTAAACGATTTGGCATATTCTTCACGAATATTGTGGATTTCCTCTACAATCTCATCTGTCCACATAACCTAATCTCCCATCAATTCATAAGGGGTACAAAGAATTGGTAACTCGTAGCCAAAATCGAGGCTAATGTCTGCCAATTTCCTCTGAAGTTGAGCATTGGCAATATGCTTGCAATTCCACGTTAGCAGATAATCCATACCGTGGACGGTTGCGGCAGCAATGTGAATCGCGTCTACATTCGCTTTCGGAGGAAGGTTGCCTCGGGCGAGAAATTGTGCGGCTAAGGCTTGTACATCCTGGTTTAATTCCAGCAATGAGAAGCCACTCAATATCTCCAGTCGTTGAGCCGCAATCTCTGCATTTCCCTGCGCCACCTCGTTTAGAACTGCTTGTGAAGTATAAAGCTCCAAGGCGTTTCGACGAGTCTCCCACCAGTCTTTTGTTATCTTGGCAAGCTCAGTAAATCTGCCCCAGTTTGGCTCATAGCCACTTTTACCCTGTCGGGCATTGGCATCGAGATGGATGGCATAGGCAGCTGTTAACACGTTGAGGGGTGCAGGATATTGAGCACCATTTTCTGTCCAGCCTTCGAGGATATAGTCAAGCCGGAAGCGATCGCGCCTTGTTAAAACTCGAAATGCTGGCGGCGCACTATCGAGAAAGACGCTTTCCTCAAATTCAGCTCCATCGTTGAAAGGTGGAATCGGGGACTCAGAAACCACTGTTTTGACATCCAGAATCATCGGGAAAGCAAAAGCTAACCAACTAGGCATCACCCAAGATTCCCTGTCAGTGCCATCTCGACTAGGGGGCAGCGCCATGAAGTAAAATGTCAGGGGTTGGTCTTCTGGATAGGAAAGTTTGAAGGTACGGTCTTTTCCTAGTTGTAAGTCTTCATCAATCAGCAAAGCATCCACACTCTGGTAGCGATCGCGCTCCAAGTGGGCTTGCAAATCCTTGCTGATAAAGTGATTGCGGATGCTGGCATCAAAGCGAGTTTGAGCAATTCCGCTGTATGCCTTTTGTAGAAACTTGTTCGTCTCTGGAGTGAAGTAATAGGTGGGATAGAAATAGAGGTAGCGATACTTACCATCCTCGAATCTCTTACCTACTGCCTGCGTCTGGTTCATCAAGATTTGCCGCAGCATCATCTCCACACCGGCAATGCTGGAGATATTGCGCTTGGCATTAGACCCTCCCAACATCTGTTTATTTGTGTAAACTTGAGGCGTGAACAGAACAGCTGACTCCATCTGCTCCGTCACCGTGTAGGCAGAATGGGAGATAGAACAGATTAGCTGCCGTCCTCGCCCTGGCTTCTTCGCTGCTTTGTAACGCTCGAACTCGTCTATAAATGGCTCAGCTTGGTTTTCAAGAGATTGGGCTTGATGCCTTCCTGGTAGCATGACAACTCGCTCAACCCAAAGCCGCAGATCATCCCATCCATCCGGCAGTTTGTACTTTACAACAAGGGGTTGAATGAGTTGAGCAACGTGAGCGATCGCCTGCTCACAAGTCTTCAGCACATCTTCTATGCCAGGATGACGCTCTAGATATTTAGCCGCCAGATAATACCACTCATAAGACACACCTCCTGTATTCCCCTTCAGCTTTTGCTCTTTCAGGCTTTCATTGATTTTCTGAATTTCCCGAATTTGGGGCAGGTACTCGGAAAGATTCCAGCATTGAGCAATCTCATGGACTAAATCCAGATGAGGCAATTTGGGTAGTTTCTTATCCTGTTTGCCAGCCAATTCGATTTTGTGGACTCGTTCACCCCAAATCTTGCGGCTAACTAAATCACCAAATTCAGCAATTTGGTCAATCCGAATGTTTTCCTTCAGCTTCCCGCCGCTGATCCAGTTCATCAAAAAACTTGCCACCCTTGGCTGTAACACCTATTGCGACCCGCAACAGATTGGGCAAAACAGGCATGGTTCAAAAACAGCCAATTTTGGGTAACAAAGCAGGCGAAAGCTAGCC